>JABSSK010000159.1 GCA_013214265.1 Saprospiraceae bacterium
GCATAATGCGATATCGTTAAGAAGAGGCTGATGGAATCTTCTTGGTGGCTTGAAAAGAATAGGTTCTTGTGCCTTGCTGATCGCCTGATTCTGTCACTATGCTCTTTAGAGAGAAATTAGCGGTTCTTGGAGCAACAGGTTCGTTGCGTGTACGCCGATGCAGTGCCTCATAGGTTTGATAGTCCAGAACTTTACGTTCATCCAGTTTTTGGGTCGTATTAAATCGAGAAACAACTTCTTTCCAGCTCGCCATAATCTCGCCGGCAAACACTTTTGATTTGGAGCCACTCCCGTAAGCGAAGAAGCCAATTTGACTACCCTCCAAGTTCGTTCCTTCTTCTAGGTCCGCTTCGAGCACACTCATCAGACTTAGAAAGATGGATCCCGTGTACAGATTGCCCATCCGGCTAGAAAACCGTTCCCCTTTTTCAATTTTTTCTTTTACAAAAGTTTTGTATCTGCTGGTTTTAGTGATGGCCCTAAAAAACCCTTGTTTTGCTTTTGTGAAATCTTCATCCGAATCAAAGTCACTTGCTTGGGGTTCTTCTAGTTGCAGTTCACTTTTCCAATTGGTCCAATCACCTCGTTTTTTTGCTTCCGCAAAAAACAATTCTGAGAACATTCTACGTGCTTGGAAAGCATATGGCAGATGGAAGACCAAACGATCCCAATTGTCGGTAGCCGGCTCAGAATGATCTATATGGTTTTGGAAAATATAATCATTTAATGCTTCACGAATTCGATCCTGATAGCACATATTTGAGTACGGTCCATCAAAGACAGGTGTGTCTTTGTGAAGCATAAAGTAAGGTTCGTTGGAATCCCAGAGTCCGCCTTGTTGAAGATCTTCGTGGAGTGTTTCCATGAGGCGGTCTACAGCAACCTCTGTCAGGCCTGCCCGTTCAAAAGCTTCCGATAGCAATTCTCTTTTTGATACTTTCCGTAAGGGTTTAAAGAAATCGTGAACAGGCCGAGTTGCTACTCCAAACTCACTATTAATTGCAAGTAAACGAGGGTTTTCTTTTAAAAGGACTGCAATGGCACCGGCGCCTTGCGTATATTCACCTGAACTATCTAATTCATATTTAGCATTATCACTAGCTACCACAATAGCTTGCCTAGATTTTCCACTGCGAACATAATCCAAGGAGTTTTGCATAGCATCTACCGCACCGATACAAGCAAATGTCAGATCAACGACATCACAATGTAACAGACAATCTGGACCATAAACGGGTGTAAGACACGACTGCAACATTTCCAGTGCGTAGGTCGCTGTGGGTTTGGCACCATCTAATGCGCTTTCTGTACCCAGATAGATTCTACCTATGGATGAGGGGTGAAGGTTGTTGCGTTCGATCAGTGTCAGTACAGCTTCAGCCGCCATGGTTGCAGCATCCATACCTACATCAGCTACGCTCATTTCAGTTAGGCCTAAGCCTTTGTTGAGCTTAGCATATTCAATGGATCTGGCTGTTGCTAATGTTTGGATGGGGAGATATATCGACGGAGCGAAAACTGCCATATCGTCAATACCAACTGTTTTTTCCTGCATAATACCTTCCTTTTGTATCATAAAAGCTGATTGGTCATAAATCAATAACAACCTAATTACTAAAAGTATTGAAGGACTAACAGGAACAACATAATAGCGTTGAAAATATTCCTTAAAAATACCACACGTAAATACGATCTATAAAAAGATAATACGCCTAAAATAATCTATAAAATACTGATTTTCAATGCGTATCATGTTTTTAGTTTCCGACACCTAATCTGTACTACAGATTAGTCCCGAATTATGCTTACGGGCATATCCCGATCAAAAGTTCCTTTGATTGTTGGGGATTGCTGGTTATCCGTATAGGCCCTCACCCGGTGGTATACAAAATCAAATAACTCCGAGATAGTAACCACTTTATCCGCATTGCCATCGGCTTCTCCTTTTAGTCCCCGGATCATGTAATGACTAAATACGCCTTGCCGAACTGATTTAGATTCAAGTGATATTTCGTCTTGTTTGGAGGATAAAATCAAAGCAGAGCCTGGATTTGTATGGGCAAGTTCGGTATAGTAATTTTGAATTGGAGGCGTATCACCACGAGCCACAAAAAGTCCTCCGGAGTGGCAGGCATCAGCGATGCAAAGTTTTACTTTGGCATTACTGTTGTCCAGGATCGAAGTAATCTCTTGATGATAAATTTTATTTTGTTCACCAAGATTGTCCACGGGCAGGAAGGCACCAGGCCTTCCATGGCCTGAGAAGTACAGTATGGCAATATCTTTAGGTCCGGCCTTACTGAAGACCTTGTTCATGGCTGCCACGATATTCTCGCGTGTTGCTTTTTCATCAATGAGGAGTTCGACCTGATCATCAGGTACGGCACCTCCTTCTGGGCTTTTCAAAAAGGCATAGAACTGATAGGCGTCATCGTCCGTGTAATACAGTTTAGGCATATTAGGATAACTAGCTATTCCGATTACTACTGCCCAAATTTTGACGTCGCGCCTTTTATAATGCGGATTCATAGGGTCTGTACCTACACTTTGCACAAAGATGCCATCTTCCCAATGACCTTGAATCTCCCGACCATTGTTAGAAGTTAGCTTTCCTCTTCCATGGAGTTTACCTGCTTCCAAACGCCCAGTATAGCGATCTCCGTTCGGGTAATATACGATTCCTTGGCCATGTGGTTTGGCATTCATAAAAGTACCTACATACCGAACTTGATCTTTGTAAACATAGGTGCCTGAACCATTGATACAATTACCAGATATACAACCAGGATCATCTTGGATCGATGCTCCAGATGATTGTTTAATAGGAATTGAATTCTCGGCAGCTAACAAGCGCCCTCTCCCCCAATATCCAGATTGTCTGGATCCATCTGCTTCTACCATAATACCATTACCATGCGGCAAGTCATTCTGCCAAGTACCTTTAAATTTGGCATTTCTAGGGAAATAGCATTCACCAAACCCATTTCTTTTTCCGTCTCTGAAATCACCGGTATAGATCGCGCCATCTGGGTAGACCATAGTGCCGTTACCATTTTTACAATCTCCGTACAGGCACCCTGTTTTGGGTCTTTTGGTTTTACCTGGTGATCGAAAAGAAAGCGTAGCCCGAAGTTCATATAGTTTACCTTTTCTCCATTCTGCCATTTTATCTGATCCGGATGACGAGGTATAAATACCTTCCCCATGCCTTCGGTCATCTTTCCAATAGCCAAAATACCTACCTCCATCAGAATAATAACATGTACCTAATCCACTTCTTTCTCGGTTGTTAAATTCACCAATGTAGCGTGCTCCACTCGGATATATATAGACTCCACTTCCTGTGTTGCAATTACCTGAAATACATTGTGCATCGGACTTATTGGTTCCTAATAATACAAACAGGAACATAAAACATACGTATTGAGCTTTCTTCATACAAGCATTTTTGGTCGCCATACCGGAGGTAGATATGATTTTAAGAAAATTACTATCGATTATACAATTAACTTATAGCTTATTGTTTTACGCAAACGGCTGCATTTCGTTACTTCATTTCCTAAAAAGAAAAGATACTTAATCATCCCTGTCATTAAAGCCACTAATGCACAACTGAAATAGGCATATGATCTTCAAAAACCCCAAGCAGAATGGGGGTTTGTACATAACCTGTGTATAACTGGACATTACGCCTTACGTAAGCATAGGTTTCCTGTACGGTAACCACCCCATTATAGTCTTGGTCCGCTGCACCACGCATAGCTTTAATCAGATAATGACTAAAGACGCCAGCGCGCAGCCCATTGTCTTCCATTGAATATTCTTCCCCTTTAGAAGACATCAAGAGCGCCAGTCCTCCATCCGAATTAGCAAAGACGCGATAATACTTTTCGAGAATTTGATGCGCAGGTGTTCGTCTTAGAAAAATACTTCCAGAGTGGCAGGCATCTGCGACCACAAATTTATGCTTAGCTGGCACCTCATTAATAATATCCCTTACATCCTGATGCCACAATTGATTATTGTACCCATCATAATCAACAGGCAGGAAAGCACCTTGCTCACCGTGTCCTGAGAAATAAAAGAAAACGATATCATTCTCATCTGCCTGCCCAAAAGTGGATCGCATAGCATCCATAATATTCTGTCGTGTAGCATCTTCATCCACTAACAAGCTAATTTGTTCGTCTGGAACAGCACCTCCATAGGGGCTTTTCAGGAAAGCAAAAAGCTGATACGCATCATCATCGGTAAACCGAAGTGACTGCATATGCTTATACTGAGATGCGCCTACCAGAACAGCCCATACTTTTACATCATCGTCTGGCTGGTTTTCTGCTGGTTGTTTGGTGTTTACAGCGTTGGACTTTTTATCCGACAGTACGATTTCAGTTGGACGTCCCAAAGACCATTGCGCCTGCAACACCCTTCCATTGGCATAGTACATTATTCCTTCCCCGTTTGGCCCTTGTGCTTTCCAACTTCCTTGGTACCGATCACCATTTGGATACCTTACTGTAGCCTGACCATGTGGTCGACCTTGCTCAAAAGTTCCGATGTAATGAACCCCGTTAGGATAAGTATATTCCCCCATTCCGGACGCACAGTACTGAAAATTACAATTAGGTAACTGATTTGACTTTGTGAATAGATCATCCTTGGCATTTGCCAATTCACGCTCCTCCCGAGTTAAAACAGGTGATGACTCCACCAGTTCGTCTTCCTGCCACCACCCTGTTTTTCGAAGCCCTGAAGTCATTACTAAAGCGCCTTCCCCATGGCGTTCATTGTTTTTCCATTCACCCTGATAATATGAACCATCCCCGTAATACATGGTGCCTTGCCCTTCGAACCTTCCATTAACAAAATACCCTACGTATTTTCCACCAGTAGCCAAGGTATAAGTTCCTTTTCCGAAGGGGAGATTTGCCTTCCACTGCCCCTCGTATCGATTGCCATTAGCATAAGTCATCACACCATAACCTTGCATCAGGTTACGGTCGAATTCACCTAAATACTCATTTCCACTGGCAAAGCGAAAACGGCCTTTTCCTTGCCTAACCTGATTTCGCCAATTCCCAATATATGTATCTCCATTAGGGTAATATAAGACACCTAGTCCTGTAATATTACCATTTTCAAAGTCCCCTTCATAACGTGCACCACTTGGAAAGACACAAGCACCATGACCTGTTTTACAATTCCCTTTGATACAAGTAAATTTTTGTGCAGCTGCACTAAAATTCAAGCAAAATAAAGCCAGAACCAGAAAAACCTCTCTCATAACAATTCGTACTTTTCAAAGTGGTGATGTCCAGCATATAGTCCTTCTACAAGACAAAGGCTTGTTTTCCAGTATTGAGAAAAAGCTCAACTCAAATAGTTCGAAAAAATCTATATAAATACGTTTTGCCAACCTGCAAATATTGTGTTACTTCAATATTATTGAAGGAAAGGTTGCTGAACAGCAAAAGAAAGGGAGTATAATTTTTAGAACGGTCGTAAATCAAAAAACCATAATCCTTGAAGTTGGGAAACAACTCTTATGCTTCTGAAATACCTTTTTCATGTTTTTCGTTATGTGGTATAACGTGTAATAATGTATGTTTGATCTAAACAAATAAAATTTATGAAAAGTAAAACACTCCTTATCGTTTTCTTAGCAGCTACAGGCTTACTGTTAAATACAACCTCTACGGCACAAGAAAGTATTAAAGTTAATTTTGAAAACTTCGGTAATGACCTAAGCCCAGATGGTGCGATCTCATATGAACAGTTTTTATTAAAGATGGCGGATTCTGATAGTATGTCGGTAAAAATAGAAGCTACAGTATCCGAGGTATGCCAAATGAAAGGTTGCTGGATGGCTCTCTCTTCTGTGGAACCTACCAATAATACACAAGTCATGGTTCGTTTTAAAGACTATGCTTTTTTTGTACCTAAAGATATATCTGGAAGAACGGTTATTATTGAAGGTATGGCTTACCGAGAAACCACTCCAGTTGACGAACTCCGTCATTATGCCGAAGACGCTGGCAAGTCACAAGAGGAAATAGACGCCATAACTGAACCTAAAGAAGAACTTAAATTTATGGCTAATGGTGTACTTCTTAAAAAGTAATACCTGATCTAGCTATTGTGAATCACGTAGACTCTTTTTCTGAAAATACTTAAATAGCTTACGCGCTAAAGTATCAACAATTAGAAGGCAAGAAAATGTATCATTCCTGCATGTATTTGCGTAAGTAGACATATCAAAAATGACGAAAGCTTTAATTGAACCTGTCTACCACCCGTAATGATGACCTACTAATTAAATAAAGAAATGATATAATTTTGGGCCGGGCGTACTACGACGCTGAGGTCCAAAATTATATACATACCTAAGTCTTTCGTATCGGCCTGTACATATTACAGACGATAGACTGATGTACAATTTTATAGAATGCTTTATTAAAATAAGCCTATGAATTACTTTGCTGCCAAAGAATATATACTCCAACGTTTGGCCGCAGAACTATCGCCTCATTTTACCTATCATGGCATTCAACATACTAAAGACGTTTGGTCATGTGCGTTAGATCTATGTTATAGGGAAAATGTACAGGAAGACGCTCGCTTACTTGTTGCTACAGCTGCTTTATATCACGATGCAGGTTTCTTAATTAGTTTGGAAAACCATGAAGACTTTGGCTGCAAGCTTGTTCAAAAGGTATTACCTGGTTTTGGGTACAACCATGATGACATCACTTCTATTTGTGGCATGATACAAGCAACTAAGATACCTCAAACACCGAATAACCAATTAGAAGAAATTTTGTGTGACGCAGAATTGGATTATTTGGGTAGACCTGACTTTTTTGATATTGGCCAACTCCTTTATCAAGAGTTAAAATATCTTGGTCACCTAAACACAGAAATGGAATGGAATCAATTGCAAATTTCTTTTCTTAAACAACACCGCTACTTTACTAAAACAACCCAATATCGACGACAAGTTGCTAAAGAGTTACACTTACAAGAATTAGAACGCTGGTTGGAACAAACAAACCTTTAGCGGCAGCATAATATGTCTTTTTTTTTCTGATTGGCAGCGTTTACAGGCTTCACATCGTATTATAAGTGGTTTGATGATATAGGCGTTACATAATGGGGCAATCCTTGTTTGACTTTACACTCACTAGTTATTCGTAATCGTCAGGGATTGCCTTCTTTTTATCTTATTTTTGCCGGAACAATTCTCTTCCTCTTGGCAAATCTTTCTCTACTTCACATACAGGCCTTTTTTTCAGTTGACGACTTCGTAGGTCAATCGCTTTACGGATGTACGAATAATTGTAAAGCCATAAATTCCTGTTGTTTTTCTTGATACATTGTCCCTATTCGTATTCATCAAAAATAAAAAAGGGATGGAGTCCATTTCGACCTCATCCCGTGGGGAATATAAAGATTCAAATTTGTCAAGGAAAAAAGGGATACCAGTTTTCTATATTTGCCCGGATAAGGATAATAGAGAACCTGGTATCCCGGACACTTAATTTCTACAGCGTTCTAACCATAAACATGCAATACAAATATAGGGGTGTATTCGGCAGTATCCATAACGGGATAGCACCAAAAAGACACCCCAGGTATTCTTTTATATCATTTTAACACAACTCTATACGCTCATTATCAAATACTTACGAGCTTATAAGTTAGATTAAAAAAACACTTTCATAAAAAGTGAACCAGCCTTAAGGAAATAATTTGTTACAAATGACTTAGCAACCTGTAAGGTCTGCATAGATAATACCACTTGTTCTGACTTCATCAGAACGTATTTTGGACTCTGCTTTGAAATTATTATCTATTTGAATGGTCTCGCCAGAACGGCTTTCATCCGTGAAAATAGAGACATCAGAAGAAAAATTTATACCGAAGGACATAATTAAGGCGGTGATAAGCGCAATCATAACGTGATATTTTATTGTTTTCTGTGATATACTCTAAAAGTACAGCAAAAACATACACCTTACGATAACAACATAGCAATATAAGGACAGGCTAGTATTCCTTTAAATACTAACAATTCTTACCTTTAACCACTTGTTTTCAATCACTTATTTCATTAGGTTTATAGAATAGAAAACTATTTACTAATTGAAATTAAGCCATGAATTACCTTAAAGAATTGGCTATTTTTATCTCGCGTAATAAGATAAAACAAACCAACACAATGTTTCCGGGAGGCACAAACCGGAAATCCAAAATTTTTCAGTTATACCAGGGTATAGTAGATGACCACATCAAAAATGATGAAGACATACAAGCTACTTTCTTCGGTGACACAGATTATCAAGTAACCTATACCAACAGGCTTAAGCGTAAGCTCAGAGATAGGCTAATGAATACCATTTTTCTGATCGACCTGAACCAGCCGCAGTATAATGATTTTCAAAAAGCCTACATCACCTGCCAGAAGAACCTAGCAGCCATTCAGATTTTGGGATCGCAATACGTACAAAAATCGGCTATTGAGATTGCAAAAAATACATTACGCCAATCGCGCTATTACGGGTTCACAGAAATCACGTTAAGTATAGCACGATATCTTCACTTGTATTATGGGACAGTTTTACGGGATCAAAAGAAGATGGCGTATTATCGAGATTTAACAATCGAACAAGGAAAAGTTCTTCAATATGAATTAAAGGCCGAAACCTACTTTATGGAGCTTAATCTGGCTCTCTTTAAAAAAGCGATGGCTGATGATAACTACCTTCAGCATGCCATTGATTACTCCGATGAACTTTGGCCTTTATTAGGCGAAATTAAAACACCCAAATTTAACATATTTGTTTTTTTATTCACTTTGAAATACCACGAATTAAGGGGAGATTTTTCCAAAATGGTAAATATTTCTAATGAAGCTATCTCCTTCTATCAACAAAACCCTCAAATAGCTAACATAAACACCAGATACGTTTTCCCACTCAACAAAATTGTAGCACATACACAACTAAGAGAATTCCACCACGCCGAAACAACCGCTATCCAAGCTATGCAGCAAGTGACCGAAGGAACCGGCCCCTGGTTCAGCCTTGCACACTATCTCATGACAAATTATTACCACAGCGAGCAATTTGAAAAAGCGATTGATTTACTCATTCAAATGAAGGCAAAGAAAAACTTCAAAAAAATGACCGGTAGCACTCGGGAACAGTTTAGATTTCACGAAGCTTTCTTATTTTTCTTCACACAGACTCTTGGCATTAACGACAAAAATCTTTTTGGAGGAAAATTTAAAGTCCAGAAGTTCCTTAATGAAGTACCTACGAGTTCTCGTGACAAACAAGGTGCGAATACAACTATTATTGTCCTTCAAATATTGGTCTGCTTAGTTCAGAATCGATATGACGACATAATCAAACGATCAGATGCCCTAAAAACATATACCAGTAGGTATTTGAAAAAAGATGAAAACTTTCGCTCCAACTGTTTTATCAAAATGCTCCTCCAATTACCCGCAGCCAATTTCCACCGAAATGGTGTCGAAAGAAAAGCACAACGATACCAAAAAGAACTCCTCAAACAGCCCATTAACCTCTTTCGGAATGGGGCAGAGCATGAGTACATGCCCTATGAAGTATTGTGGAAATACGTACTACAAAACCTTGACCTCACTTTCCACTATGCCTAAGTTTGAATGTAAATAAAGCATTTAGAGCGTTGGCAATCAAAAGCGAATTACATGAATTAGTACATATAAGATTTTGTAAATAAAATAAGAAAAAAAAATATTATAATTGATTTACAGTAAGTTATGAAAAATAAAGCCTATAAAAAAGTACCCTATACGCTCCCATCTAATAGAACCAATAATGTATTTTTAAGGCAATAGAAGTACCAACAAATTGAAAATATTGGCAAAAATAAAGCCAATACAAATCATCTATCAAAGATATAGACAAAGAAAAACCTTATCATTAATCAGGTAAAATGATAACTTTTAAGCTGTGAGGGGAGGATTCGAACCTCCAAAGGGCAATTAGGCGCTAAGCTTTTTCTCTTTTCCCCACCCCCGAGACCAGAGGGCATGGCCGCCAAGGTTTCATCACCTCACATAGTTGGATGTGTATTTACTTAACACCTTTGTAAGTAACATTAC
>JABSSK010000016.1 GCA_013214265.1 Saprospiraceae bacterium
GGCCTCACTCCCGGTCTTACCTATGAATTCTCTGTACGAATCTGGTGTGGCAGTAGCTGGTCCAACTGGTCTCCTATCAGCAATGCCACCCTACCCCAAGGCGGTGATGTATGCGGTACGCCACAACTCAATCAGATAAATGTCTATTTACTGCCTAATGTACGTTCGGTTCGCATATTTATGGATGTGCTTAACGCACAAGGATATGAATGGCGATTACGTCAGCGCGGCGTTGATAACTGGCAGAGAAGTGGCGAAGAGACCGATGCTACCTGGCTAATTGATGAATTAGCTGGCGAAACGACATATGAATTTCAAATACGAGCCCTATGCTCAGATACCTGGACCTCCTGGTCGATGGTTGGTTCCTTTAATACTCCGATCCATCTGTATTGTGACAATCCCGAATTAGATCAGTCGATCGTGAGCGGCTTAGGTCAAAATACGGCTACCATTACTTTAGTAATACCTGATGCTCAAGCCTACCAATGGCAATATCGAGAGGAAGGGAATACACTATGGACCGAGACAGATGAAACCATAGATTCGGTAGCTACCATCGTTGGCCTTTCTCCCCAGACAACTTATCAATATCGCTTCCGATATAGGTGTGCCTCTGGGTTTAGTGCTTGGTCACCCATCGGCACCTTTACGACTTTAGTATCAGAGCAGGATGACAGCTGCACAAACCCCTCCTTTCTGTTGAAACCAGAAATTAATTTAGGCGTCAGACTCACTGCGTTGGCTGATGCGAAATTATACCAATGGCGGTATCGAGATGTATCTACTGTAACGTATATTGAAACCACGGCATCCATGTCGACAGAACGCACCATTACCGGCCTCCAGCCAAATACAACCTATCGCTTCCAATTGCGGGTCAGGTGTATGGATACTTGGTCGGATTGGGGGGTAGCCCAGCAATATACCACACCTCAAGCGCAGCAAGATGACCGGTGTGCTACCCCTGAAGTAGAACAGTTATCAGCCGTGGTTATGTCAGAAAATGAGGTAGTCCTGACCACATCTGATCGCACCCCAACTCAATTCGATTGGCGCTTCCGCCCCACAGAGGCTTCGGATTGGATCGAGCTTACTGCATCCACTAATCCTGACAAACGATTATCCGGTCTTACTCCCGGTCAAACGTACGAAGCGCAATTGCGTGTATTATGTGATGGAGGTTGGAGTGCATATTCCTCGTCCCTCCTTTTCACACTCAGTGAAAACATACAGGAGCCCAACTTTACCTGTACCGAACTCACCCCTTTAGTGAAACGAGGCGACAGCTTATTTATCAATGGCCCCATTTTCGAAAATACTGGTAATATGGCGGCAGGCCCCCAAACTTTATTCTTTTACCTATCACCAGATGGCCGACCAGGCCCGCAGACCCTCTTTCTCGACTCCTTGCGCACAACCATGGTCGCCCCGGGCGAAGTTGTCTCCGCAAATATGATCATCAATCTATCAGGTATCAACCTAACGGAAGACGTATACAAGGTTGGATTTGAAATTGATGTATTCAACGAAGTGATCGAATCGGATGAATTGGATAATACCTGTTTCTGGAATACGCCTGAGGTAGCACCTTTACCAGTTATTGCCTGTGTCATACCTGAAAACTTACGAACCGTTCCTGGCTTATCACACCTCAAACTATCGTGGGACAAAGTAACGGAAGAGACCAACATACGATATGATGTAAGGTATCGTGACATTTATGCGCCAGCTTGGACAATCATTACAGATATAGCGGACAATCAGGTGGCGCTAAAAGCACTCGATCCATGTACAGAGTATGAATGGCAGGTACGTACGATTTGTACAGGAGAGATTTACAGTTCGTGGTCATTCGCTCAGGAAGTTAGCACAACCGGATGTAATACCGACTATTGTTATAGTTACGGCTTGGGTGATGCCGCTTTTATTTATTCCATAACAATGAATGGTTCCGACTTCAGCAGTGAGAACGACTACGGATACGGAGACCACACCAATCAGGTATTTCGAATAAACGACGTAGAACCCCTCAACATTATTGCACGAGCTAAAACGCCTGTGACATTTGATGAGCAAAGTTTACTCTATTGGCGATTCTGGATTGATTTGAATCAAGATGGTGATTTTGAAGATGAAGGGGAAGTAATGGCCGAAGGAACGACTTACGGAGCTCACCTTTTCAGTCCGGTACCCAACCAAGAGATTCCGGCGAGCCAGATGCCCTACAGGATCAGAATAGGCGTTAGCTATGATCGCTATCCGCAAGCCTGCGCTGTTGAGAGTAGTAAGTATATCGAAGATTATCAGCTATATGTTGACCTGACACAAAGTGGAATCAAAATTTCGGGAAAGAGCCATTCTGCAGCACCCATTAATCCTCCTATCGATAGGACACATGATCACACTATACAACTGCATAGTCATCATGATGTAGGTTCCCCTTTTCCTAATCCGGCTTATGATCAATTCAGACTACCTATCCAACTGACCAAAGCGCAACACGTACACTGGTACATTCGGGATGTACAGGGAAGTATTCGTTTATCTGGCGCAGAATTTATGGACAAGGGCAGTCAACAACTGAACATTCAGGCTCAGTCCCTCCACTCTGGGTTTTATCAGCTTACCGTACGCCTACAAGATAAATTATTTACTCGCCCTATCGTATTTAAATAAATCATTGTAAATCAAATACTTAAAAGGGCAGTGGGACATCCACTGCCCTTTTTTTTTTTAAAAAAAAATAGAAGAAAAATAAAGTTCTGGGGTCATAATCTGGATGCACCTGACACCTAAAGATGTATGCAAGATTATTAACCTCTTAACTCAATACCATGAAAAATCTAAAAGCAGTTTTATTTCTGGCCGCCTTGTTCTTTAGTACAACTTTTGCCGGAGCAGCGTCTATGAATCAATTAAAAGGTACGTATGTGAATACGGACTCTGAAACCAAAGGCATCACAAAAATCAACCTAAAATTCAATAATGGGGTGAGACTAATTCAAACGTTTGGTTCTTGCTCCCCTACTGATTGCGACTGGGGTACCACTAACGCCATGGTTTACGGACAAAGTGTTGCCAGTATTCCGGTTGCCAATGTACAAGCAATCCAAGCTGAATACGAAAAAAGTCACGCTAATACCACCTTGGTTATTATTCCGTTAGCCAACAATCAGTTGATGGTTACTTCCATGACTACTTTCAAAGATGGCAGCGGCAGAAAGCCATACGCAAAGACGTTCCGCATGAAGCGCCAGATTATAATTGCTCGTCCGGTTGGTACTATTGTTCGCCCAACCATTCCAACCTTTTTGAAAGAAGATCTGATCGGATTCAATGCTTACAACCTTCGTATTGTGCCCAGAGGTTCCATATTCCTCATCTTAGATGGTAACCATAGTGTATTTTCTGCGCCTAATTATACGGAAGCTAAGAAGATCGTTAACATTTGCCGCAACTATGGAATCAACAAGCAAGGGTTTGTAGGTCGACCTAATCCATCCTTGACGTACTTACTACGTGGCGCACAGGCACCTGTTGGTGCAATGGCAAATGAGGACTGCCTTTCATTTAACCCAGACAACTTGGAAGTGCAACCTGCCGGAGGAGGATCATATCGCCTAGTAGACGGTAGCCATTACCTGTTCTCTTTTCCGAATCAAGCAGAAGCTATTCAATCGCTGAAAGTGATTCATAAATATGGTTTTACCAAGACTTGCTATGTGGGTCGCCCCGGGCCTTCATTGCAGTATCTACGCAAATAATACATGTAGTGTGTAAGTGGGAATTGGCTCTTGTGCAATTGCACAAGGGCTTTTTTATGTTGATCACGGGGTTCAGATATCCTTGTAACTCCTTCCCCCCATACACCTTTGGTTTATCCTAGTTCCTGTTTAGGATGCGCCCTGTTGTCCGCAAGTACAATCTCTTTACTTTTTACGAAGATCCTACAATAAGATTTGGTGCTACTCTTTTAACACCAGATAAAATATTACTACATTGGGTAAGTGGATGCGCACTGGCCTTTCCAGCGCTGCTACGGTATTAAAAAACTGGACAAACAAAATAAGTATGATCAGAAAACACATCCTTATTGCCTTGATGTTTATCGCGTCAGGCTGGATATCAACTCACGCGCAATCCGACGCTGCATCGGAAAAAAAGGTACCTGACATTGCCGAGTCATTTAATGGCATGAAATGGAGGAATATTGGCCCTTTTCGGGGTGGCCGTTCCAATGCTGTAAGTGGTGTTATTGATAATGACCGAACTTACTACGCTGGCTATACCGGCGGTGGCGTCTGGAAAACAGAGGATGCGGGTATGCATTGGAAGAACATTTCGGATGGTTTCTTCAAATCGGGGTCCGTTGGTGAAATTGCGGTTTCTGAAGCCGATCCAAATGTAATCTATGTAGGAATGGGTGAGCATGCCGTCAGGGGGGTAATGACCACTTTTGGTGATGGTGTTTATAAATCAACGGATGCAGGTAAAACCTGGACGCATATTGGTCTGGACAATACACGCCATATTTCTGATATCGTTATTCACCCTGACAATCCAGAAGTAATCATGGTTGCAGCGCAAGGGGCGCTACACGGCCCGAGTGCGGACCGTGGTGTTTATAAATCAACCGATGGCGGACAGTCCTGGAAGAAAGTACTTTACGTTGATGAGAATTCGGGTGCTTCCAGTCTGAGTATGGATATGAATAACCCTCGGATTTTATATGCTGCCACTTGGGAACATCGACGCTATCCATGGACGGTAGAAAGTGGTGGAGAAGGTTCTAATCTGTGGAAGTCGACAGATGGTGGGGACAGTTGGAAAAAGATCAATACTGGTTTACCCGATTTTAGAGGCAAAATGGGTATTTCTGTATCTCGTGCAGATAACAATCGTGTTTATGCGATTGTAGAAGCAGAAAAAGAAAAAGCCGGATTGTACCAAAGTAATGATGGGGGTGCCTCTTGGAAACACCTCAGTGCAGATCAGGCCATAACGTCGCGTTCTTGGTATTATATGGAGGTATTTGCTGACCCGATCAATGTTGATGTGGTCTATGTTTTAAATGCACCCATGATGCGTTCTCCGGATGGTGGGCGTAATTTTTCACGAGTAAACGTGGGCCATGGTGACACCCATGATCTTTGGATCAACCCCAATGACAATACCAATATGATTCTGGGTGATGACGGAGGTGCAGAAATTACGTACAATATGGGAGGCAGTTGGTCCACCCTTTATAATCAGCCGACAGCTCAATTCTATCGCGTAAATGCCGATAAGCAGTTTCCTTATAAAGTATATGGAGGCCAGCAGGATAACTCTAGTGTAGTGATTGCAAGTCGAACCAGCAGTGCGGGTATAACCGAAAGAGACTGGCACGCCGGACCAGGATGTGAAAGCGCATATATTGCATTTGACCCAGACAACCCTACCGTACTGTATGGTGGATGCTATCAGGGCCTCATCGAAGCCTTGAATGTAAAAACTATGGAAGGTAAAGATATTATGGAATACCCTTCCCTGAATTTGGCTATTCAGCCGAAGGATATGAAATATCGCTTCAACTGGAATGCACCTATAGTTGCGTCTCCTCATAATCCTCAAAAAATATACCACGCTGGTAATGTTGTCTTTTACACAACGGATGGCGGGCTCTCCTGGACCCAGATTAGTGAAGATCTGACGCGTAATGACCCTGAAAAGCAAGGTCCTGGTGGTGGTCCACTAACCAATGAAGGTGCAGGTGGTGAAAACTATAATACCATCTACTGTTTACAGGAATCATCCATTCAGGAAGGCCTGATTGCTACTGGTAGTGACTGTGGGCTGGTTCATCTTACCCGTGACGGGGGCGCGACTTGGTCAAATGTAACGCCCAAACAACTGGACGAATCCAACATCCACAGCCTAGAGATGAGCCCACATGATGCGGGTACCATGTACATAGCTGCCAATCGATACAAATTCAATGACATGTCGGCTATGGCCTTTAAAACCTCTAATGGAGGTAAATCATGGAAACCTATTAATGCAGGCATTCAGCAGAATGATTTTTTACGGGTAATACGTGAAGATCCCAAAGTGCCGGGTCTATTATATGGTGGTGGCGAACGTGGTTTTTACATCTCTTTCAATGGTGGTGATCAATGGGAGCCATTCCAGATGAATCTTCCGGTGGTACCCATTACGGACTTGATTGTACGAGATAATGATTTGGTAGCGGCTACTCAGGGGCGTGCATTCTGGATTCTCGATGACCTGGGAGCTATCCAGCAATCAAAAGGTGAATTTACAGATATGGCCCTTTTTGCCCCTAAACCAACTGTTCTGTTCAGAGGAGGTGGCCGATATCGGGGGTCTGCTCCAGTAGGTGAAAACCCTATGAGTGGCGTTGTACTTCATTATTACTTACCGGAAACTGTCGATACGCAAGAAATTACCCTAGATATTATGGACGCAGCCGGAACAATGATTCGAAGTTACAGCAACCAAAAGGACAAATCCTTTAAACCTTATCCGGGGGGGCCTTCACGTCCGAGAACCATACCGACAAAGAAAGGTGTGAATCGCTTCAATTGGGATTTTCAGCACGAACAAGTACTCGATGCTCCGGGTGTATACATTTATGGTACTTACGCAGGTCGTCCAGTAGCACCTGGCCAGTACCAAGCTAAGTTGTCAATGGGTGACCAAGCACAAACGGTTTCTTTTACCGTTCTTCCAGATCCACGGGTTGACATTCCCGTTCAGGCATGGGCTGATCGTGATGCTACTTTCCAGCAAGTGGATGAGCATATTGAGGATATCCACCGAGCTGTTCGCAATATGACCAAAGTCAAAAAGCAAATTAATAACTATAATGAGCTTATGATGGATATGGAGGACGCCCAGCCCCTGATTGAAGCAGGAAAGGCGCTATTAGAAGATATTAATGGATGGGAAAAGAACATTGTAGAACGGAGGCAAAAGAACACCCAGGATGTGATCAACTGGCCTGGAAAACTGAATGCTGAATTCTTTGTTTTGCGGAGTAAATTATTTAGTCATGATCCTCGGGTAACGAAAGGAGTAAAAGCACGTTTGGCCGATTTATCGAGCCAGTGGGATCAAGCCAAAGCTGATTATGATACACTGATGAATGATAAGATCGATGCTTACAATCAGATGTTCCGGGATCGTAATGTGCCCGCTCTGATTACAGCTGAATCGGGTCAGAAATAACTTTTGTACGGAATTAAAACGAGGGTTCAACGCGAGTTGGGCCCTCGTTTTTTAATGTCTATTGATTTATGGATATCACTAACGGTTTATACATTTTAGGAATACTAGCGGGGTTGGTAGCTGCCTCGGAATGGTTATCCAAGAACACCCGATTTCGACATCTGGGAACTGCCTTGCTGGTTATACTATTGACAGCCATCCTTGCTAATGTGGGCATCTTACCCGCAGGATCTTCTGCCGAGCGACCAGTACCTATCTATGAAGGTATTTTTGCTTACGTCGCTCCTATTTCTATTTTTTGGCTTTTGTTGGGTGTATCCCTGCGCGATATATTACAAGCCGGACTCCCACTTATCATACTATTTTGTCTGGGTGCCTTAGGTACGGCCATTGGAATCACTGCCGGTATGTGGCTAGTGGATGCTCCAAGCACGATCGGACCTAAGTTTGCTCCATTAGGTGGTATGTTTGTGGGTACGTATACCGGAGGAAGTGTAAACTTTAATGCAGTAGCTTTGGAATACGATATGATGAAAGAAGGGGTTCTTTTCAGCGGATCCATTGCTGCTGATAATATCATAACCGCGCTCTGGATGATTGTTACGCTGGCTCTACCTTCTTTACTGCGTCCATTTTGGCCCAAAAACACCAAAAAGCTCCCAACAGCTCAGGCAATAGAGGCTACATCGAATCCAGATATGGAGGAGCTTAACCCTATGGATTTGGCTATTACCTTACTACTTGGCACCCTTTCCTGGTGGGTTTCAGAATGGCTTGCTAGCCAGCTTGGCACTATGGGTCTTTATGTACCTGCTATTTTAATACTGACCGTAATAGCATTGGCTTTAGCCCAAATACCTCGTATTCAAAAACTGGCGGGACCTAAGGTACTAGGCATGTTTTCCGTTTATATCTTTTTAGCTGTTATTGGTGCCTTTTGTGACATACAAGCTCTAGCTCAGTTGGGACGCCTTGGTCTCGTTATTTTAGGATTTGCAACAGTTGGTGTGCTTATTCATGGCTTGGTGATTATTGCTGCTGCACGTATTATGCGACTAGACCCTATCCTGGCAGCTGTTGCTTCTCAAGCCAATGTCGGTGGAGGTACTTCCGCTCTGGCTTTAGCGCGGAGTCTTGGCCGTAGTGATTTGGTTTTACCGGCGGTTCTACTAGGATCTTTGGGCAACGCTTTGGGAACTTTCTTAGGTTTTTGGGTAGCACAACAAATTCTCCCGCTTTTATAATACATCAACTCAATAGTCATTACGAGTATTCTACTTGCCAAAACAGAGATAAATATTCAGGACATAGTCTCATTGGTAACCATGAATGGTATTATTTGCATAAAAATCCCCAATTGACAATATTGTCAATTGGGGATTGGCGTGATCGATCCCTTGGATTAGAGCAGGGACGTGGCCAGCATCCTTATAATACGGATGGGACTGCTTCAGGGTTTGTAAGTTCAAAAAGACCTAGTTCTAGGCGGCGCATGAAACTACGTCGAGGGAACTCACCTAGCTTGCCTGATTCAACAAACATAACAATAACTTTGTGAGGCATAACCCGCAATAGTTTCACTTTTTTGATCCCAACTTTCATAAGCATATATTTATTTAATGATGAACTACAAACGTATTAGATGCTAGCATATGCTAACAGTATGTTTTCTTAAATCAGAGACTATCGGTGAAGTGAGATTTTTTACCAGAGGATTGGTCTAACTGCTATGGGATTTTGCGATAAGATTTAGGTCAGTTGGTCGATCGCTTTGCGAAAATACAGCTTTTCAACTGAATAATCAAATCACTGGTTCCCAATTAGAAGGGACAATGGTCAGCTGAATATCATAAATTCCATCTGAAAAATGGGTTCATTGGTCAGCATGGACAAAAAACTTAAAGGATAGGATATCTAGAAGGTTGGTGGTATTATGTTTTTGAAATGCCCATTCATCTTCACCCGTTCTTTTAGCCTTTGGGATTCTTCTACTGCGGGTAAAAACTGATTTAGGTGCGTCAGAATAAACTGCTGCCTTTCGACCTCATCGAACATGCATAGAAAATCATATTCCTGTTCTAGGGAAAGCCCTACGTGATGGGCAATATTGTAAGTAACTAAATCATGTGGATCAGTGGGAAGTGATTTATTGATATTCAGAACAGTGAATAACTGACGAATTTTAAGGAGAATTTCTTGAGCAGTAAGTAAGTCGCCCTTTGTATTGAAATCTACCTTTTCAAAGGTTGAGCCGCTATACAATTTTTGGGGTACTGGATTGAAAAACTCTACCATTTTGAAGATTCCAACACCACGAGTTGTAACATCCATTTCCCCTCCTGGATACGTTTTCACAATTTCAACCAATTCCATTTCCGTACCAATTTGCATAACGTGACCTTCGATAAAGGGCGAAATACCGAATGTATTACCTGTTTCGGCCGACTCTTTAATCAATTGGCGATATCGAGGTTCAAAGATGTGCAGATTCACAGTTTCTCCAATGAAAGCAACCAGTTGTAAAGGAAATAAAGGAAGGATGGCGTCCATTTTAAATTTAGGTTTTGTGCAGCTGACAAAAACGTAACACAAAAACGCCTCTGGGGTTTTCAGAATATTACTTATGCGGACAATTATATTAATCTTATCCAGTTTATCGTTCTCGATATGTATATTGTTATGAAAAATCAACTCTTTCAAACCCAAGAAAATATCATGCAACGCCTACCCTTAACTTTCCTGTTTATTGCTGTAATCGGTCTTACTTTTCTGAATACCAGCTGCCAATCAAAACAAAGAGACGTTCCTTCTATTACGGAAGTAAATCCCTATGTATTCGCCTATACGAGTGGAACTATTTCCCGAACAGCTCCCATCCGCATTGAATTAAGTGGGCCCGTAGCTACGCCGGATCAGGTAGGTGAAGTCATCAGCAAGAAATGGCTTCAAATTACACCTAACGTAAGCGGAACATTGACCTGGGCCGATCAGCAGACTCTTTTTTTTCAACCTGATGCCCCGCTGTCATCCTCAACAACCTTTTCAGCTTCGCTTTCGCTAAAAGGCTTATTCCCGGAAGTGCAAGGGGAGCAGGCAACTTTTGCGTTTGCGTTTCGTACTCGGGATCAATTCATGCAGGTAAATCTGGATGGTTTACGTGCACCTCAATTGAATGACCTCAGCAAACAAGTTCTCGACGGTACTGTCTTTACTGCTGACCAAGCAGAATCAGAAGCAGTAGAAAAATGTATAACTGCTCGGCAGGACAATCGTACTTTAACAATTACTTGGGACCATTCCGCTGATGGAAGAGAACATAACTTTAGCATTACCGAGATTCAACGGACCGAAAAGAGCAGTGAAGTAGCTGTTCAGTGGAATGCTAAACCCATAGGTTCTACAGCAAACGGAAAAAAAGAAATCACGATCGCACCTATTGGAGAATTTACACTTCTGTCGGCCGAAGTACTTGCCACCGATGGTCAGCATTTATCTTTGCAGTTTTCTGACCCAGTTGATCCTAGCCAAAACCTTTCCGGATTAATCGAGATTTATGGGTATACCGATAATCTCCGCTTTCTTACCGACAATAACACCGTCAAGGTTTTTCCTACGCAATCTCTTGCAGGAACCAAGAATGTAATTGTCAGTCAAAATGTAAAAAATATAGCAGGCAAAAGTCTAGGGCTAGATGCTCGGCGTACAGTTGAATTCGCCGAAATACGACCACAGGTACGATTGGTGGGTAATGGAGTTATTATGCCTGAAACCAATGGCCTTTTGTTCCCGTTTGAGGCTATCGGCTTGAAAAAAGTATACGTTGAAATTTTTAAAGTTTACAGCAATAATGTACTCCAATTCTTACAATCCAATGAGTTGAACACCAACTCAAATTTAAGGCAGGTGGGGCGCATTAGCTATTCTGAAAGCATTGAACTACAAGTAATTAATCCCACTGCTGATGCTACCCAATGGAGTCGGTATGCGTTGGATCTTGCCTCACTGATAGAACAGGATGACCAAGCTATTTATGCTGTCCGAATTGGATTTATGCCTGAACACGCAATCTCCGCCTGTGCTGCCGAAAAAGTAGCTAACATAGCTTTTCAAAGTGATTACGGCTACTATGGTAATGATATCGACCCCAATAACCAACGAAGCATTATGGATAGCTGGTATGGGGTAAGAGGGTATTACAATGACTATTCCTGGGAAAATCGCGATGACCCTTGTTATCCAGAATATTATAATGCAGACCGGTTTGTCCAGCGCAATGTGATCGCTTCCAATCTCGGTATCATTGCCAAACGAGGGAAATCAGATGATGTGCTTGCGGTTATCACAGACCTACGCACAGGACGTCCTGTTTCCGGTGCTCAGGTAACAGCCTATGATTATCAGCAGCAAAGTGTAGGTACCGGCACCACCAATAGTAAGGGTATAACTTCTTTTAAAGTCTCTAGAAACCCTTTTGTCTTGCTCGTTACTGGTGAGGGAGAACGTGGCTATGTACGCCTAACTTCAAATGAAGCACTGGCTATGAGTCGTTTTAATGTAAATGGGCAAGAAACAAAAAAAGGACTCAAAGGCTTTATCTATGGTGAAAGAGGCGTTTGGCGGCCAGGTGACTCTATTTTCTTGCAATTCATATTGGATGATCAGGACAATCCTCTCCCCGAAAATTATCCCATCCAGTTTGAAGTGACTAATGCCCGTGGGCAACGCCATTTGGAGCGAACCATTGTAAACCATACAGGAAAAGTATATCCTCTACATTTTTCGACCGATCCGGAATCCCCTACTGGTAACTGGAGAGCTATTGTACGTGCGGGTGAAGCTTCATTTGAAAAAACGCTTCGCATAGAAACTGTAAAACCAAATCGCTTAGCGATTGAACTAGACTTGGGAACAGAACAGGTCATAGGTCGCCAACCCATGACCATAAATTTGCAATCCAAATGGTTACACGGTGCTCCGGCATCAAACCTGAAAGCGAGAGTGGAAGCACAATTACTTCCCGTACCCACTAGGTTCGACAGTTATGCCTCTTACACCTTTGACGATCCAGCCCGCAAATATGTTTCTACCGATTCCCGGGTATTATTTGATAATACCCTGAACCGTGAAGGGGGCGCCCAATTTCTTTGGAATTTACCCACTGATAATTCTGCCCCCGGATTGATGCGGGCAGCGCTTCGTACCCGTGTTTTTGAGCGTGGTGGCGATTTCAGCATGGATAGCTATTCCGTATCCTATTCTCCCTATCAGGTCTATGCAGGCGTAAATATTCCAAAAAACCAATACCAAGAACCCCGCTTAGAAATAAATCAGGAGGGGTCATTGGGTATCGTTACTGTTGATCCCAAAGGCCGTCCGGTAGGTAATCGGTCGGTTACCGCACGCATTTACCAAGTTGACTGGCGCTGGTGGTGGGATGATGGATACGACAATATGTCCCGATTTAATACAGCCTCCAACTACCGACCGTTGGCCAGTACCCGGCTGGTAACCAATGCCCAGGGTGAGGCATCTTGGTCACTTACACCCAGCGAATGGGGGCGGTACTTTGTCCGGATTTGTGATGAAGAAAGTGGCCACTGTACCGGTGATTTTCTCTATGCTGGCTATCCCTGGTATGACAATAACAACGCAACAGAACGGCAGCAAGCAGCTATGCTTACCTTTCAATCAGATCAAGAAAAATATACGGTAGGAGAGCGCGTAGAGAGCAGCATACCTCCCGGACAAAGTGGATCGGCACTCGTTTCTTTAGAAAATGGTTCCGGTGTGTTAGAGACCTTCTGGGCTGACCCTACATCTGATGGGTCAAAAATCTCCTTCAAAACCACACCGGAGATGTCTCCTACGGTGTATGCCCATATCACGATGATCCAACCACATCAGCAGCAGCAGAATAATCTTCCTATTCGCATGTATGGGGTTTTACCCATTACTGTCGATGACCCAAGTACCTTTTTAGCTCCAGAACTAAAAATGCCTGATGAACTTAAACCAGAAGAAACGTTTACCCTCGAGGTTAAAGAAACCAATGGCCAACCTATGTCGTACACAGTGGCTATCGTTGACGAAGGTTTACTTGGTCTAACGCGGTTTCAAACACCGGACCCTCACCGTCATTTTTATGCTAAAGAAGCATTAGGGGTCAGAACATGGGATGTTTATGACCAGGTATTGGGTGCATCTGGAAGTGATCTATCCAGTATTCTGACTGTAGGTGGAGATGCGGCTGCCGAGGCTGAAAACATGGAACCAACCGCTAACAGATTCAAACCGGTGGTCATTCACTTGGGGCCATTTGCTTTGGGTAAAGGGAAAAAACAAAAACATACGATTACGCTGCCCAATTACGTGGGTGCAGTCAGAGCAATGGTAGTAGGTCGGTCGGGGGCAGCTTATGGTCATACCGATAAACGCGTATCCGTTACCAATCCATTGATGGTGCTTGGCACTTTGCCCAGAGTGCTCACCCCTGGCGAAAAACTTACCATTCCGGTCAGTGTCTTTGTTAATGATCCCCGATTAAAGAATGTACAGATAAAGGTTACGGAAACATCAGGACTTCTCCAATTGGATAACAATGGTTCCGAGCAGTTGTCATTTCAAGAAGCCGGAAGTAAACTCGCCTATATTTCAGCTACTGTCGGAGAAAGTTCGGGTATTGCCAAGGTGTCTATATCGGCTACAAGTGGACGCGAACAGGCCAACCAAGAGATAGAAATTGCTATTCGCAACCCCAACCCGTACCAATCCTCATCAATTGCTACCGTTTTGGATGGTGGGGAATCATGGCGTCCAGACTTTACACCTATCGGAACAGCATCAACCCAAAAAGCCTATTTGGAAGTTTCGAATCTGCCTCCTCTAAATCTGGGCGAACGGTTAAATTCGTTACTTCGCTACCCTTATGGCTGTGTAGAACAAACCATCTCGACCGCTTTCCCTCAATTGTATGCCAGCCAACTCATCAATATGCGCGATGATCAGAAGGCTACTATTCCAACTAATATACAAGGCGCTATTCAACGATTGGTGACCTTTCAGACTTCAGATGGTGGGTTGGCTTACTGGCCTGGTGGTAGCCGTGCAAACGACTGGGGTACGTCCTATGCTGGACATTTTCTAGCAGCTGCACAAGAAAAAGGTTATCGTATTCCACCGGCATTACTCAATGGCTGGACTAGATATCAAAAGCAAGCCTCCCGCAACTGGAATCCATTATCAACGGATCGTTCCCCTTTTGCTCGGCGACAGAACCAGCTCACCCAAGCTTACCGATTATACACTTTAGCCCTGACAGGATCACCTGACTTATCCGCTATGAACCAAATGCGGGAAACGGATAATCTAAGTGCTGCTGCGCGCTGGCGATTAGCTGCAGATTATGCCATTATTGGCCCAAAAAATGTGGCTACCGAATTAGTAGATAACCTCCCAATCGCGGTTGACGATTACCGCGAATTATCTTATACCTATGGCTCTACCCTTCGGGATCAGGCCATGCTTTTGGAAGCTTTACTACTATTAGAACGCGATGATCAGGCAGGAACTATATTACAAGACATTTCAAAACGCATGAGTAGCCAGCAATGGTTAAGTACCCAAGAAGTAGCTTTTGCCCTAATGGCTGCAGCCAAATTTGTGGGTGACAGTGAAGTGACCAATACGTTTCGTTTCACCTACGCTATGAATAGCTCCTCTAGGCAGGATGCTGGAAGTCAGCTTGCCGTGATGCAAATTGATCTCTCCGACCAACTCCGGACGCAGACCAACCAATTGCAAGTAAAAAATGAAGGAAATAACCGCCTTTTTGCCCGAATCATTCTGGAAGGCCAGCCCCTACCTGGAAACGAAACTGGACAAACCAATGATTTGGGAATGCAAGTTAAATTCATGAATTTGGATGGTAGTACCATTATGCCAACTGCTATTCCTCAAGGTCAAGACTTTATCGCAGAAGTACGTATTACCCATACTGGGCAAAGAGCGAATTCTTACGAAGAACTTGCTCTGGATATGGTTTTCCCTTCAGGCTGGGAAATCATTAATAGCCGGATGGATGACTTAAGTGGTACCACCCAAAGTACATTCGAATATCAGGACGTACGGGATGATCGGGTGAATACCTTTTTTGATCTCAATCGCGGACGCAGTAAAACCTATCGCGTACAATTGAATGCAGCTTATCTGGGGCGTTTTTATCTTCCCGGAACGAGCTGTACCGCTATGTATGACAATAGCATATCGGCGTATCAGGCTGGCCAATGGATAGAAGTGGTCCCCGCTGAAAATGAATTATAGGCGTTGGGATTGATTGATACAATACAAAGGGGCAGGCCCGATGGGCCTGCCCCTTTCGTACATCATTCATCCAACGGTATATGCATGCCATTCACATCGCTTTCACGATGCCGATAGAATCATATCAGCAGCTTTTTCTGCAATCATAAAAACAGGTGCATTGGTATTACCCGAAACGATAGTAGGCATAATGGATGCGTCGACAACCCTTACATTTTGTAGGCCATGAACTTTTAGTTCGTGATCCACAACGGCATGGTCGTCATGACCCATTTTACAGGTTCCCACCGGATGATATACCGTTTCCAAGGAGGTTTTGATGTGGTGAATTAAATCATCATCTGACTCCCGTTTGGCTGGTGTACCATATGCTGCTATGAGATGTTTACAGGGTGCCTGATCCAAAATATGCATGGCTAATCGAGCACCTTTCAGTAGAACGTCCATATCCTCCGGTGCGGATAAAAAGTTAGGTTGAATGGCTGGTGCATCAAATGGGTCATTAGAAGCTAAGGTAACCTCACCTCGGCTTTTGGGATGCAACAGGGTAGGTAGGAGTGTAAAGCCGTCCTGATGAGGGAAGGTACTCAAATTGTAGATATCACATGTATAATCAGACCCTATCCAAAAAGGAGCAAAATGGAACTGAAAATTTACGGGCTGATTATGATCATCAATATTTAGAAAGGCTACGCCTTCCAGTGGTCCGATCGTGAACACTCCTTTTTTACGTGTAAAAAAAGTAAAGGCTGCCTGAAGTTGTTTCCATACAGGCACGTAGTGATTCAAACCTGCCTGCGTTTTTGTTGCTACACTCATGGGGAAAAACAAGTGATCTTGTAGGTTTTTACCTACGCCCTTCAGAGCATGTTGAACGGAGATATCCTTTTTTGCCAACTCCTCAGGGTCACCGATCCCCGAGAGCATTAGGATCTGTGGCGACTGAAAGGATCCGGCCGAGAGAATGACCTCCCTTGCAGCTAACACCTGATGTGTTTTCCTACCTTTATTATATTCAACCCCAATTACCTTACTACCTTTTAATAAGAGGCGGGTAACCCGAGCTGATGTTCGAGTGGTTAGGTTTTTGCGGCCCAGTACAGGCTTCAAAAAAGCAACTGCTCCACTACATCGATTCCCATCCTTAATGGTTGACTGAGCCACACTGACACCTGCTTGTTCCTGACCGTTATAATCATGATTTAAAGGAATACCAACCTGATTACAAGATTTAATGAAGGCATCAACGTAAGGGGTTTTAAATCGGGTTGGTAAAGTAACATGCAACCCACCACCAGTTCCATGATATCCTTGATCCATCTGGTTGGCTTGCTCATGGTGTTCAGATCGAATAAAATAAGGTAATATCTCATCGTAACTCCATCCCGAATTACCCAAAGCTGACCATTGATCGTAATCGGCTTTATTACCACGGACATAGATCATAGCATTAGTAGAACTACTGCCTCCTAGAACTTTTCCCCGTGGCAGGAATATTCTTCGCCCCAATACGTGTTTTTGCGGTTCTGTATAGAACGCCCAGTCGTGGCTACTTTTGTGGTTTTTGGTGTAAGCACCAGGGATATGAATATTAGGGTGCCGGTCGGGGCCGCCAGCTTCGAGAACCAACACCTCATACTTTCCACCTGCCGACAACCGATTGGCCAAGACGCAACCGGCAGAACCTGCACCAACAATAATGTAGTCGAATGTCTTCATTCCCGTATTATTTGAAGTCCTTCCTATGGAATTACCTTAGCCCAAAGCTTCACCCAGATGAGTGGAACGATACTGATTAATTTTGCGATGCATAACCTGAAACCATAGCGGCGGCACCAATGCCAGAAGCATCATGCCGGGATAGCCAGTAGGCATTTGTGGGCTTTCTTCAAAATTACGCAAGGTTTGATACTTACGGCTAGCAATAAAATGGTGATCCGAATGCCTTGACAATTCAAATAACATTAAACGTCCGATAGGATGATTAGAGTTCCAGGAATGCACAGGCAAAGTACGTTCGTAGCGATTGCCCTTCTTTTTACGCCTTAAGCCATAATGCTCGATGTAGTTTACCGTTTCCAATAGTAAGAAGCCGATCGTAGCGGCAAAAATGAAATACAACATGATTTGGGCACCAAAAAACAAGTAAATCAATCCTAAGAAACCTAGTTGAATGAGTTGGAACACCAGCATCTCATTATGCAAGCTAACAACGGGTATACCCTTTTTCTTGAGTCGATCAAATTCAAGCTTCCAGGCAGACAACCACCCTCCAATGACTGACCGGAACCAAAAGGTATAGATCCACTCTCCAAATCTACTGGAAGCGGGGTCCTTATCGGTAGAAACATGCTTATGGTGACCACGGTTATGTTCGATGAAGAAATGCAAGTACAAGGACGTCAGCAATAACAATTTACTCATCAATTGCTCATGCCGAGTATTTCGATGCCCCAGCTCGTGCGCAACATTTATGCCTAGAGAACCACAAGCCATCCCAAATGACAAAATGATACCCGTCCGTTCGTAGGAGGCCAGCTCAGCATCACCAATCCGGTATAAAAAGAAAATCATTAATGCATACTGAATAGGCACCATACTGTAGAGCACCCAATCATAGCGCTTGTCTTCTTTGGCGATTTCTTCTTCCACAGCACTCAGGTTCTCCGTTGATCCTTTCATGAAGAGTTCAACAACTGGGATTAACCCAAAAAGATAAACAACACTAAAATACGATGCATAACCGCCCAGCATCATCGATATAAGAACCGAAATAGGAATGGTATAAGCTGCCAAAAATTTCAACCAGTGATTTTTCATCATAAAACATTCTGTAATTAGAGATTCATCTAAAATTAAATTCTAGGAAACGAACATTTTAGACGGTACCGTACAAAATGGTTTATTACATCTTATTTCGGATCTCAATACTTTTCACCATACTGGTGAGTTCCTGTAAGTAATCAGCCAGCCAATCGAAATCCATGCTTTGTTCTGTAATGCGCATATAGAAATTGTCCACCATCAGGCGAAGGAAGGCCTGAGCTAAAAAAAGCTCTTTTTCCAGATTTAAAGACTTAGCCCATATCTGCAGGAAAGCGTCTTCTACTGGCCAGTGAGAAGCCTTGATACATTCCGCAAACTTGCCAATCTGCCGATGTATTCTCAATTGCCTTTGAAAGAATAAATCTTGGCGATGGTCCAGCATAACGTATAAAAAATCTGGGTTCATACGTTGGCATCCCTGTGCTGCTTGCACGATGAGGTGTCCTCGTTTTACATGATAGGCCAACAGATCATCAACAAATAAATCGAGATCAGCGAAATGATGGTAAAAGGAGGATTTACTCTTTTTTACTTTTCTAGATAATAATTCAACTTTTAGCCCTTGAGGGCCCTCTGAGGCAAAAATATCATAGCCCGCATCAATCCATACTTGCTTTTTATCCACTGCCATTCGGGTATTGTTTATCAGTTGACAGGGAACAAGATACCGCTATCCGGCTAAAAATGAAGCAATAGAGGATTCATGATCCAGTACAATTCTTCCTTTGGCATTTCGGCCCAATACTCTACCTTCTATTTTGGGATCATGTTCAAAAAGGAGGAGGTCACCATGATCGAGTGCCTCTTCCAGGAGTTTTTTCTTTTCCGAAAGGGTATCAAGTGGTCGGATATCGTAACTCATGATCCAAGGCAGTCCAATATGAAAGGAAGAAGGTAAAACATCAGCACAATAGATTATCCTTTTATCACCTATTGTGAAAATAGGTACCATCATGGCTTCTGTATGGCCATAAACAAACCGAATATCGATACCTGGCAGCCAATTCACATCTTTGTCCGAAACATCAATAAACGATAACACATTGTGGTGCTTTAGCGGCAAGATATTTTCCTGCAAAAAAGAAGCCGCTTCTCGTGGATTGGGGTTTAGTGCCCAGTTCCAGTGTACTTCATTAGTCCAGTAGGTGGCATTAGGAAAAGTAGGAATCAGACTTCCGCTTTCGTCCCTGCTTATAGCGCCACCAACATGATCAAAATGCAGATGGGTAATAAATACATCTGTTATTTCTTCGGGCTGCAACCCTTTCTGTTGCAATGAACCAATTAATGAATCTGTGCCGTGGGGCTCAAAAAAAGATCTAAATTTTGCATCTTGCTTATCGCCAAGTCCGGTATCGAATATGATGTTCCGCCCTTCGGTTTGCACCAACAGGCAACGCATCGACCAGGTACATAAATTCTTTTCATCCGGTGGATTCTTCCGTTCCCACATGGGTTTGGGTACAATGCCAAACATAGCACCACCATCCAGCTTAAAATAGCCAGTCTCCAGTATTTGGATTTTCATATCGTTGGTTTTATCGTATTGGTAAGGAGGTCATCCTGACTGCACAATCTATCTATTGCCCAAAGCCAATTGTCGATTTACTTTTTTTGAACGTATTTCTAATATCTGCCATACGAAGGGCGGTAACGGCAGCTTCCACACCTTTATTCCCATGTTGTCCACCTGCACGATCCAAGGCCTGAGCTTCGGTATTGGGAGTTAACACCCCAAAGATCATTGGTATGCCCGACGCCAAACCTAGGTGGGTCAGACCAGTAGCTACCGCTTGGTTAATATACTCATCGTGCTTGGTTTCTCCTTTAATTACACACCCCAAGCAAATAACGGCATCGAGTTTATTTTGCCCAGCTAGCATCTTGGCCCCTACTGGTAATTCAAAAGAACCTGGTACCTGCAGGACATGAATATCCGAAGCATCAACTTCATGGGTAAGTAGGGTGTCCCGACAACCTTCGAATAAAGCGTGGGTAATGTGCCGATTCCATTCTGAAACGACAATTCCAAAGGACTTACTTTTTCCGGAAGGAATATTAGAAGCATCGTACGCTGACAAATTTTTTAATGAACTGGCCATTTACATCTATTTTTATTGAGAAAACCACTCAGATAAGTATTGGTTGTGTGCCTTTCGGCAAAATTAAAAAACCAATAGACTCATTTGCCTGAGTACTCGATTAACGCCATTTGTCTCGATGACATTTTAGACGTATTCGTGGTTATTTTTATGCCCTCTGTAAATATAAAAGCGGCACAAAGAAACCCTTTGTACCGCTTTCATATGTTTATACTTATGCAAAACTATTGACTTACGCGAGACAGATATTTTTCTATATCTCTGCCCGAAGCGGAAGTAGGATAGTCGGTTTTGATCTTTTCGTACCAAGTTTTTGCTTGATCATTTTGGCCTTGACTCTCTAGCAACATGCCCAACTTTTTCATGTAATATGGGGTTAGCGCTTCATTATTGGTATTTGCGGCTTTACGGTATTGTGCTTCCGCTTTACCCATATCCCCCATCTCAGCATAAGCATCCCCCAGAGCACCATTTCTCATGATAGGTGAAATATTACCAGTAGGTTTAAAGTCTTCTAGGTAGCTAGCTGCCGCATCGTACTTACCTAGGTGTAGGTAAGAGATTCCTGTGTAATATTTAGACAGGTTGGCTGCTTTGGTTCCTTTATAATTCTGGATGATATCTAAAAAACCTAAATACCCTCCTCCAGGATTGGTTAGGGCTAGAGCGAAAGAATCGCGCTCGAATTGACCTTGCGCACGAAACATTTGTTCAACTGCTTCACCTTGCCTTGGGATTTGGTATAAGTTCTTGTAAGCTATAAAACTGCCAACAAGCACAACCAGTGCTACGAGTGTGCCAAAAATAAGACGCTGGTTGGCGTCCAGGAATGATTGCGCCTGATCGCGTACTTCAACGATGTCCACTAGGACCTCTTCTGACTGCTTTTTCTTCTTCTTTGCCATGTTCAATTCTTAGGCTGTTCCGGGTGGTACCCAATTTATTAAGCGACGCAAAAATAATAACTTTCTTGAAAACAAATAATGCTTTAAAGTGGAAAGCTGCAACCGCATATCTTCAATCGAATGAAAGGTTTAGTTAGCTTATTGTTTTTCATTTGCTTTTTTTGAATTACATTAACCAAAAACAATGGCTATCCATGAAGAACTGATTCGCCAATTTGATCGTGGGTTGGAGCAGGTTAAGGCAGAAATTATGGCCTATCCTTCGGAGGGTGCCCTTTGGATTATCAATGGAGACATCCAGAATAGTGCAGGAAATTTGTGTTTTCACTTGGTAGGTAACCTGAACCATTTTATTGGTGCCGGCATTGGAAAAACTGGCTATATGCGCGACCGGCCAAGAGAATTTCAAATCCGGGATGTTCCGCGAGATGCATTACTGAAATATATCGAACAAACACAGAGCATGATCGCACAAGTCCTGAGCCAATTACCAGATCTTAACCAACCTTATGATAAATTTTATCGGAAAGCAAACCGAACGATACAAGAAGAACTTTTTCACTTGCTGGGTCATTTACAATATCACCTCGGTCAAATCAATTATCACCGGCGGTTGCTAACCTCCAAATAATACATATGTTACAAAAAATATTCCTTTGCGGACTAACATGGGTTTTTGTTTTTCCTATGATCGCTTTTGCTCAGGTACCTCAGGCGGAACGAGGGAATGAGCATTTTCTTGACGTCTCGGCAAGTATTGGATACAGTGCTTTTCGGGACCAGGGTGTTAGCCCTATTTTATACCAGGGTTTCACCGTATTGGGTGGCTTACGCTACACTATGGAAAATGAGCTTTGGGACTTCAGCGTCGAAGGAGAAGGTGGAGTAGGTTTTTATGAAGCTACCCGACTTGCTGTTTATGAAACGTCCACTATACATGTTGGCTATGGTGGCCATCTGCGGCGTCAGTTCTGGGCGTCAGAATCGGCTCGCCTCCGATACGAGGGTGGGTTGCGCTTACATGGCCTAGTAAATGTCCGCCGCAATTCATCTCTGTTTAACGCAGCTACGGGCGTTACCAACATAAACACCTTATTCTTGAGTAATGAACTCACCTGGCTGGTCAGCCACCGGGAAAAAACCAAGAAATCAGGTCGTACCATTACCCGTCGTCGCCCATTGAGCCTGGAAGTGAACATTCCATTACTCAATGTAGCTTGGCTTCCCGATTATGCCTATATCACTGATTTTACGGATGGTGAACCCAGTACTATTGGTGAACATAAACTATACTGGGGCGGACTACGTTTTCAGACCCGTTTGTCGTATCGCCATTTCTTTACGAATGGTAATGCGCTACGCTTTTCTTATGTATCCGACTACGTTAGGACCTCCGAAACATTTAACCAGATTGATTTTATAAACCATGCGTTCCAGTTTTCGCTGGTGATGCGCCTTCATTAATCTTGCCTCATGATGACCTTTTCCAACTTGAAAATTACTTTTTTTCTTTTGGCTGCCGGTTTATTGCTGGCTTCCTGTGAAGTTCTATTTTTTGAAGAAGAACTCGCCGATGAGGCCCGCAATAATTTTGAATACCTGTGGCAGCAGTGTGACGAAAACTATTCCTTTTTTGAATATAAAAATGTTAACTGGGATTCCGTTTATGATGCCTACTCACCACGTGTTGCTAACGGAATGAGTGCGGATAGCTTGTTTCGGGTACTCTGGAATATGCTCAATGAATTACGTGATGGCCACGTGAACTTAATCTCCCCTTTCAATGTGTCTAGATTTGACATTGACCTACTGGGGCCAGACAATATCGACTTCAGGCTTATCCGGGAGAACTACCTATCTGATCGTTATTACACCAATCTGCCCCTCATTCACGACTTTCTAGCGGGTGGACAAATTGCGTATTTCCGAATTGGTTCTTTTGCTACCCCGCTGAGTGATGGTGATGTCCAAATAGCCTTATCCCGTTACCGTAATACCAAAGGCATGATTCTCGATATACGAGGTAATGGTGGAGGCAACCTGAGTTCCGTATTTACCCTCATGAATCGGCTATCAAGGCAAAAAATGAAAGTCTATGATTCGTATATCAAGTCCGGGCCTGGGCGCGAGGACTTTTCAGGACCACAAGAAGCTATTCTCGAACCACCTAGCCGGGGACTTAGGTACCCCAAACCCGTGATGGTTCTTACAGATCGCGGCACCTTTAGTGCAGCCTCTTTCCTAGCAGTAATGGCACGAGAATTACCGCAAATGACCTTAATTGGTGACACGACCGGTGGTGGTTTGGGCATTCCTAATGGAGGCCAGTTACCTAACGGATGGACTTATCGTATGTCCATCTCCAGAACCATTACCACGGATGGGCAAAATTTTGAGAATGGTGTTCCTCCTGATATTCGGGTCATCCTGAATGACGACCTCACCAAACTAGGAATTGATAATGTGCTGGAAAGAGCCATGGCAGAAATCCTATAAAGGTGGACGCAGGGACGCAGTGTCTTTGGTGTTTCAAGCATCAGATCACTAGGTCCCTGCATCACATGATATTTAGTGAATCTTACATCAACGATTCTCGCAGATCATAGGCTTTCTTGAGCCCTTGATATAAATTGGCAGCTTCCTGATAACTAAGTGTTTGTTGGGCATCTGAGAAAGCTTTTTCCGGGCGCTCATGGACCTCCAAGATGACGCCATCCGCACCAGCCATTACCCCCGCCAGAGCGATCTGTGGAACGTATGACCGCAAGCCTATACCGTGACTCGGATCGGCAATAACAGGTAGGTGTGTTTTTTCCTTAAGCATAGCAATAGCATTCACATCCATAGTATTTCGGTAAGCAGACTCGTAGGTACTAATACCACGTTCGCATAGCATAATTATTTCGTTTCCATTCGAAAAAATGTATTCTGCCGACTGCAGCAATTCATTGATGGTACCTGACATTCCCCGTTTTAGCAAAACGGGTTTATCAACCTTACCTAACGCATCGAGTAAATTAAAATTCTGGCTGTTTCGTGCGCCTACCTGAAAGATGTCCACATAATCATACATACCTTCAATTTGTTCCGTCATCATCACTTCGGTAATAATGCGAACACCCGCCTCTCTGGCTTGCTCATACCACATTTTTAGTCCGTCGGGGCCAAGTCCACGAAAACTGTAAGGGGAAGAACGGGGCTTGTATACGCCCCCTCGCATGATGCGGATACCTTGTCCCACTAAGTGTTTGATTGTACTCGCAACCTGTTCTTCCGACTCAATCGAACAAGGGCCAGCCATCATAGCAAAATGACCTGTACCGAGCCGTACCCCTTCACCTAAATCGATAATGGTGTCGTTAACTTTCCATTTTTTACTTACCAGTTTGTAAGCATCACTCACGCGGTGAATATCAAGAATACCTGGCATTGTTCCGATTGAACGAATATCAAAAGGTTTTTTACCCACTCCGATGACATATTCTCCGAATTGTGTAGATACGCGAGAACTGGTGTAATGGAGTCCTTTTATTTTTTCCGTAAGGTTATTAAAATCGATTTCACGAATATTGGGATCGATTTGGATGATCATGGTTTTACGTTTTGACTATTTTACGTGATACTTTAGTTCAATACTTACCAGTAAACATACTATTTCAGCTTACCCGTCAGGCCGTCACGTTCAGAATTTTTTGTACAAACTGTGTCGTTGATTCCCGTACTTCTTTTCCAGCTTTCAGGGCTTTGATAAAGGCGGAACCAATGATTGCACCTCGAGCGTACTGGCATGCTGTTTTGAAGGTTTCATGACTACTAATCCCAAAGCCAATCAGGCGTGGATTATCCAAATCCATGGCGTTGATTCGGTTGAAATAGTCGAGCTGAGTCTGGGTAATTTCTTTTTTGGCGCCGGTAATTGAAGAATTGGATACCATATAGATAAATCCACGACTCAGGCTATCGATTTGTTTGATACGCTCTTCGCTGGTTTGGGGTGTGATCAGGAAACTGATAGCTAGGCCCAGATCTTCGACCATCTCCCGATAGAACTGTTCGTATTCATATACAGGTAAATCGGGCAGAATCAGTCCGTCCACCCCAGCTTCTTTTGCTTTGCGGAAGAATTTTTCTTCACCGTACTGCATAACCTGATTGAAATAGCCCATCATGACCATTGGGATCTCTGTTTTTTGGCGAGCGGATTGAATTTGCTCAAAAAGCAGATCGAGGGTCATACCATTTTGGATAGCGGCGGTACCACTTTCTTGAATGGTTGGGCCATCAGCCAACGGATCGCTGTAAGGCATACCTACTTCGATCAGGTCGGCTCCAGCATCATCGAGGGCTAGGATGACGGGCTCTGTATCCTGGAGTCCGGGATAACGAGCCGTAAAATACACATTGAGGATATCAGCAGGTTTATCAGCAAAGAGCTGTTGAATTCGATTCATTATTATTTGTTGTATTGGTCGTAGTGTTTGATGAATGTATTCAGATCTTTATCCCCACGGCCGGATAAATTGATTACTATGACATCGTCTTTTTTGTATTCTAATTTATCGAGGGCAGCAAACGCATGGGCTGTTTCCAGAGCGGGGATAATACCTTCCATCCGGCTGAGATAATAAGCCCACTGCATCGCTTCATCGTCCGTTACAGAAATGGCTTCGGCACGACCGGAGTTGATCAGGTGTGCATGTAAGGGTCCAATACCAGGGTAGTCCAGTCCTGCAGAGATGGAATAGGGCTCTACAATTTGCCCATCGGGTGTTTGCATAAGTAGCGTTCGGCTGCCATGAATAACCCCTTTGGTTCCCAGCACGGAGGTTGCAGCTGACTCCCCACTGTCAACACCTAGTCCGGCAGCTTCCACCGCGATCAGGCGTACATGCCTTCGATTAAGGTAATGGTAAAAAGTACCTGCGGCATTACTTCCGCCACCCACACAAGCAATGGTAATATCGGGATCGGGGCGTCCTGTTTTTTCTTCTAGTTGCCACATCATTTCTTCACTGATCACCGATTGAAAACGCGCCACCATATCGGGATATGGGTGAGGGCCAACGACCGATCCAATGATATAGTGGGTATCGGTAGGATGGTTGATCCAGTGTCGGATCGCCTCGTTAGTCGCATCTTTCAGGGTTTTACTCCCACTGGTGGCGGGCCGCACTTCTGCTCCGAGCATACGCATTCTGGCTACATTAGGTGCCTGACGTTCAATATCGATCTCGCCCATATACACGATGCACGGCATCCCCATCAGGGCACAGACGGTAGCTGTAGCTACCCCATGTTGTCCTGCTCCTGTTTCCGCAATAATAAATTTTTTGTGGAGGCGCTTAGCTAGCAAAATCTGCCCGATGGTATTATTCACTTTATGCGCACCTGTATGGCATAGATCTTCTCTTTTCAAATAGATTTGCGCCCCGTATTTTTCTGAAAGCCTTTCGGCAAAATATAGAGGTGTTGGCCTACCTACATAATCTTTTAATAAGGCTCTGAATTCTTTTTGAAAGGCTTCGTCCTTCCATACTTCGCTATAGGCGCGGCGTAATTCTTCTACATTCGGGTGAAGCATCTCCGGGATATAAGCGCCCCCGAATTCTCCGTAATACCCTCGGCTATCAATAGCTATCATATCATTTAATTTTTTCGTAACCGTTCGATAAATAATTCTACTGCCAGTGGGTTCTTTAGTGCAGGTTCTTCTTCGAAGCCACTATTAATATCAACGCCTATCAATTGGGGGTGATTTACTTGCCGGATAGCATCGAAGGAATCAGGCTGTATACCTCCACTCAAAAGAAAAGTTTTGGTTCCCAAATAATCTTGCAAGAGTGACCAGTCAAATTCTCGACCCGTCCCACCATAGCCAGCACCCTTAGTATCAAAAATAAAGTGATCAGCATAGGGTTCATAGGGTGCTGTATCCCGAAAATTTACATACTCGTCAACGGGAAAGGCTTTGATAAGTTTGGCACTACGTACCGAGCTGAAGCTCCAGAGGTCAACTAATTCAGCACAGTACTCCGGACTTTCGTCACCATGCAATTGGATATAATCCAACTGATAGTCATGAACTGC
>JABSSK010000160.1 GCA_013214265.1 Saprospiraceae bacterium
AACTCATTGTGGATTCGCAAAATTAACAGGCGATTGTTGATGTTGGTGTTGTTGCTGTTGTTATATCCCACCGATTCTGACCGGACGTCGACAACAGGTGTGCCCAAAGTCTCTGCCAGTGGAGGATGGATACTCGAATTATTTATGGACTACCAATGAAAGTGGAAATACCATTACGGTTACTGATCCGGGCTTGTACGGTGTTCTGGTATTTAGCGCAAACGGATGCGCTAGTTCTGCTGAAGTCGTAATACAACAGCGATCGGTGCCCCTTGTAGGGATTGATGGGCCCAATAATTTATGTAGTAATGAATTAGCTGTTCTTGATCCGGGTTCTGATTATATCATATATTCTTGGGCAACAGGTGATACAACCCAAACCATAGAGGTCAATCAATCAGGTATTTATGAGTTAACCGTTTTTGACCGTTTTGGGTGCGAAGGGTTTGCCAGAGCCTTATTGCAGGTCCGAGAAGCACCAGATTTTGATATAGTAGGTCCTAACGCGCTATGCAATGGAGATACAATTAATTTGGCTATTACTAGTGATAGCTTGTATCGGAGTTATCTTTGGTCGGATGGAACCATGGATCCAAATCTAGAAGTGAGGCAGCCAGGTATGTATTCTGTATCGGTTATGGCTAATAATAACTGTTTGACAGAGGATTCCATAGATATTATGCCTTTATTGGCACCCGAACCCCAAATTGTAGGGGATACCAATTTTTGTGCTGGGGGTTTTACCATTTTAGAAGCGGATACGATTTATGCAGCTTATCAGTGGACAGGAGGCCGTTCAAGCCAGTCCATCCGAATTTCTACTGCCGGGGTCTATGAATTACGAGTCACCTCGGTGGAAGGTTGTGTAGGCACGGATGAAGTTCTAGTCAATGCTCTAGCCTTACCGGATGCAGATGCAGGACCCGATTCGATTTTGAATTGTTATCAGCCCGAAATTCAATTAGGGAGAATGATTTCAACAGATCAGGAACGATTCCTCTATGCCTGGAGTGGTCCGGGCATTTCAAATGACCAGCAATCCGAACCGCAACCCATTGTTTCAGAAGGGGGAACATATATTCTGGAGGTTCAGGATACCCTTTTTGGATGCCCTCCTGCACAGGATGAGGTCATTATTACAGACATTCAATACACACCCCAGCTAAACATTGCATCCCAGGATACTTTGGACTGTATAGATACTAGTATAACTATAGTGGCTATCGCCGAAGTAGGGCCTGACATCGAGTACCAGTGGATACAACTAAGTCAAAATCAGTTGCGAAGTACTACACCGGAAATTCTGATTAATCAGGGGGGGAATTACAGCTTCACAGTACTGGATACGCTGACAGGATGTAACCAGATAGATACTATCGCTATTATTGCTAACCAGCAGCATCCACTATTGAAAGAACCAACGATAGGGTTTATCAATTGTCGGAAAGATAGTCATATACTGATCGCACCGCAAGCACCAATTGGATCATTATGGTCATATGCATGGGCAAGGGCTGACGGTACATTTGGGACCCCCTCTCTCGATAGCCTTCGACAAACGGTTTTTGAACCAGGCTTTTATGGTATCCGGGTAGAAGATACTGAAAATGGCTGCGTTACCTTTGATAGCTTACTGGTCAGGGATGACCGCAATTTCCCTGATGTTATGGCTGGACCGGATGATGAACTAGACTGCACTTTTACGGAAGTACAATTAGGAGTGCCTGTGGATAATAGGGATTGGATAATTTCATGGACGCGATTAGAAGACTTTACCTTTGGCTCATCATTACCGCAGCCTACGGTTGATCAGCCAGGTACTTATGTAGTGGAAGCCTTTGATCCTCGTACTGAGTGCACGCAAATCGATTCTGTTACAATTACACAATATGATAATGCACCAGACTCACTGGAACTTCGTATCAACGATGTGGTTTGTTATGGTGAGCGTAATGGATTAATTCAGGTGCTCGGTGTTACTGGAGGTGAGCAACCTTTATTGTATAGCTTGAACGAACGCCCCTTCTCTTCCGGACGCCAGTTCGCTAATTTGGAAGCAGGAGCTTATAACCTTATTGTTCAGGATGCTCGAGGATGTGAATTAAGGCAGCGTATCCTGGTACAGCCGCGTAATGATGTTTTTGTGGATCTGGGACCAGATCAGTATATTCAGCAGGGTGATCGGGTACGATTACGAGCACTCACCAGTATTCCTGATGGTCAGGTCCGGGAATTGCGCTGGACCCGCCCCGACACATTGAGTTGTGATACGTGTATTATCCAAAATCTGCTGCCACTGGAAACTATGAACCTGCAAGCTATAGCTGTGGATACCAATGGTTGTAGAGGACAGGATAACGTCAATATTTTTGTTGATAAACGCAAACGCGTTTATATCCCAACTGCTTTTTCGCCGGATGGAGATGGCTTAAATGATGTGATCATGATTTATGCCGCTCGTGATGTGCAAAGAGTCAGAAGTTGGCGCATCTTTGACCGATGGGGGGAACTAGTTTGGGAAAAACAAGACTTTCCACCTAATGATCCTACTTTCGGATGGGATGGGCAATGGCGCAATGCCCTTCAGCAAAAACGAAAACAGGAAGACCGATTTATTTTAATGAATGCTCAGGTATATGTGTATTATGCTGAGATAGAATTTATAGACGGGGACGTTGTTCTGTTTAAAGGTGATTTCACGTTGATGAAATAAGCTTTAACATTATTGACATATAATAGCACAATCTTTGAAGTAAGCTGGGCTAATTAATTATACAGCCGAAGCCATACGCTTATGCGATGCGTAAAGATATACGTTTATTGATAGGAGTTTGGTGTAGTTATATTAGATTACACGTATGTAATTCTGCTCCGAAAACTATCCTAATCGGAAATTAGGCGTTTGTATAATGCTTAGTTAGCAATATGAGGATGCTCTGTTTACGTCTGCGTGTTGCCTAGTTGTAATATCAGATGGAATGCCTCCTTGGGGATGGGCATCACAGATAATCGGCTATTCTTAACGAGTTGTATTTCTGCCAATGCTGGAATGCTTTTAATGGTTTTTAGGGAAACCGAAGTTGTGAGGGGTTTGACTGGGACCAAATCAACCACGGACCAATCACCTTTGGTAGCAGTAGGATCAGGATATGCTACTCGGACAACACGAGCAACGCCTACAATTTCTAGTCCTGTCCGGCTATGGTAGTATAAAACGAGATCACCTAATGCCATGTCTCGCAGATAGTTGCGCGCCTGATAGTTTCTAATGCCATCCCAAGCCGTACGGCCATCCTGACGGAGTTGGTCAAATGAATAGTCATCAGGTTCTGATTTTACGAGCCAGTACTGCAAAAGAATTAGTTTTTCATTTTACGGAATAGGTCCCACACCACAATACCTAGGCAAACTGAAATATTCAGGGAATGCTTGGTTCCGTATTGAGGAATTTCCAGTGCGGCATCGACCAGAGGGAGTACGTCTTCGTGTACACCTTTTACTTCATTACCAAAAATTAAAGCAATTTTTGAATCTTTTTTGGGATGGAACTCCTGTAGCGGGATGCTCATATTGGTTTGCTCCACAGCAAGGATAGTGTACCCTTCTTCTTTAAGGCGGGACACCATATCTATTAATGCTCCGGATTCCCACGCCATGGAATCTGTTGCTCCAATTGCTGTTTTTAAGATTTCACGATGTGGCGGTGTTGCTGTAATGCCGCACAAATAAATCTTCTCCAATGCAAAAGCATCAGCCGTTCTGAATGCGGATCCTACATTAAGTCCAGAGCGGATGTTGTCAAGAATAAGCACAATGGGTGTTTTTTCCTGCTGCCGAAAAGATTCGGTATCTACTCGATTTAATTCTTTCAGCGATAGCTTACGCACAATGAGGATGTATTTATGATTGTTGTTGGCTATACTCCGTACAGGCCTTTACAAATGCTACAAAAAGAGGATGTGGGTTTTCGACTGTACTTTTTAGTTCAGGGTGAAATTGAGTTGCCAAGAACCAAGGATGATCTTTTAATTCAATAATTTCTACCAAATCCGACTGAGGATTTATGCCTGAGAATACCATACCCGACTGCGCTAATTGCGCTCGGTAGGCATTATTAAATTCGTATCGATGCCGGTGCCTTTCAGAGATCTTGAGTGTTCCGTATGCTTTAGAGGCCTGCGTGCGTCGCCGTAGTTCGCAATCATAGGCACCTAAGCGCATTGTTCCACCCATTTTTGTAATACTTTTCTGATCGGGCATTAGGTCTATAATTGGATGTTCAGTATCGGGTTTTACTTCGGTAGATGCGGCTTCTTCAAGGTTCGCTACGTGACGAGCAAATTCCACAACTGCACATTGCATACCTAGGCAAATGCCAAAAAATGGAATTTTATTTTCCCGAACAAAACGAATCGCCTGAATTTTACCTTCTATGCCTCGTTCCCCAAACCCAGGCGCAACTAAAATACCATCAAACCCCTGTAGCCGTGCACTAACGTCTTCAAGGGATCCTTCTAAGTGTTCGGAATGAACCGGTTGAACTAATACTTTACACTCGTTTATGGCACCAGCATGTACAAAGGATTCATGGATAGATTTATAGGCATCCTGTAGCTCATTATACTTACCGACCAAGCCAATTTTAACTTCATGGGTAGGGTTTTTAAGCTTTCCTAAAAAGGTTTTCCAAGCGTCAAGCCTAGGCTCTCTTCGATCTTTCAGGCGCAGTTTAGTAATGACCGTTGCATCTAGTTTTTCTTTGAGCATTAGTAACGGAACATCATAAATCGTCTCCGCATCAATAGCTTCAATAACACTTCCTACATCTACATTGCAGAATAATGCGAGCTTTCTACGGATATCCATAGTTAGTGGATGCTCTGTTCGACACACTAAAATATCAGGTTGAATTCCAGTGTTCAAAAGCTCCTTGACGGAATGCTGAGTAGGTTTAGTTTTTAATTCTTTAGCCGCGCTCAAATAAGGAATTAGTGTTAGATGAATAACTAAACAGTTATCAGAACCAAGTTCCCATCGCAGTTGGCGCAAAGACTCTAGGTAGGGAAGAGACTCAATATCTCCAACTGTACCTCCCAACTCTGTAATGACAATATCGAAATCATTGGAATGGCCAAGCAGTTGTACGCGCCTTTTAATCTCGTCCGTAATATGTGGAATAACCTGAACGGTTTTCCCTAGATAATCACCCGAACGTTCCTTATTGATTACAGTCTGGTAAATGCGGCCCGTCGTAACGTTATTGGATTGGGAAGTGGGCATATTCAAAAACCGCTCGTAATGTCCCAGATCCAGATCTGCCTCAGCTCCATCATCCGTTACGTAACACTCCCCATGCTCATAAGGGTTAAGGGTGCCCGGATCAACGTTAATGTAGGGATCAAATTTTTGAATGGTAACAGAAAGTCCTCTCGCTTGCAGCAGTTTAGCAAGAGAAGAGGAAATAATGCCTTTACCTAATGAGGATGTTACACCGCCCGTAACAAAAATGTATTTGGTCATAACCCGATTGCTTAAAAGACTTATAGAGGCCGCTTAGATAAATGTGTTACGGGATGCAAAGATATATATTGAAACCCGAAAAAGCACCTTACAGGATGAAAATGATGGTTGAACAAATTTAAGGGGAACGTTTCCTGAAAATCTTATGTTAATTTAATGTAAATTTAATGTTTTCTTTAGGTTAAAATGATTGTGGGTAGTGTTCAGTGATGTAAAAATAAAGGTTATGAAGTGGATAATGATGACAGTTGTATTGGTGCTTTCCATTTTGTTTCATGGCTTAGGGCAGGTTCCTGTTTCTTACTTAAGGTCGGTATCAACTATGTCACCAGTACCCGTGGAACGGTTATCTGGTTTTAATCATTTACCCATTCGAGTGGATAGGGATCAGCTTTTGATCCCAGGGCAAATTGAAGGCGTAACGGGATACTTTATACTGGATACAGGGGCTCCCTCACTCGTTGTTCACCGTAAATGGATAACTAAAAAAGGTATGCCTATTTCTGGAAAAGCCATAAATGGAGAGCAAGTACAACTCGAGGAAGTAAGTGATGTACGCGTAAAGTTCAGAACCAATGCCCTTGAAAAATATGATGTGTTGGTAACTGACTTGTCTCATCTCGTTGAAGGTCGTAGTATGCGAATATTAGGACTTTTGGGAAAAGACTGGTTGGACGATAGCCCTTTTGTTATTGATCTGAAACGAAATATTTTAACTTTTTTGAACGATACGCGTGTTATAGAAAGGAGAAAAGAAGTACCCGTTAGCGTTTCTGAAATTCAATTTATTGATCATCTACCGGTATTAAGTGTCCTAATCCAAGGGAAGCCATATCAACTCGGTCTTGATCTGGGTTCTTCTCGAAATATTTTAAAACCGCAGGTAATAAATAATATCTCGAAGGAGGATTACCAGGTGGTTGCTGAAATTGAATTGCAAGGACTAAGTGCCACCGTTCAACGATGTCAGTTGGTGGACATATCTAATGTAAAGTTGACTAATTCCGATCAAAATCGCTCTAAGTCCATCGAATTTGTAATTGCACCATTACCAAGACTTTCTACTACAGAAGGCACGTACTTAGATGGCCTAATTGGGATGGACGCGCTATCGGACGTAGTGTTTTCATTTGATTACGATCGTAAAGTGATTTTATGGTGGGATTTACGATAGTTTACAGCTAATTCATGTAGTTCGTTGATTAAACCTTTCAAATTTAATCTGTTATTAACAATTACTTTACTTCTGTTATTGACTTTTGTACCCAGATCCAATTAGGTACAAAAAGTATAAAGTGATAATCAATCAGAAGGACCATATCGTCAATTTCAAAGAGGCAGTAACTGTAGGTTTGATAAATAGAAAACCATTTTTTTCTTGGTTTTCTTTCTTATCTCTCCTTGTCTTGTCCCTGACTTTATGCGATGGTGATGACTTTAATCGTATGTTCTTCGCTGGTGTTGGTTTTACACTAAAAGCTATTGATTCGTCTTTCTTCCTAACAAATTATACCACCCTAATGACCATGTTAAGTCTGGTTGTAGCAGTAGCCTTTTTTATGGGTGCTGCTTTTGTTGTTATTGATAACTTCCATAGGAAGAGTGATATCAAGAATGCTTATGAAAACTTTCCGGTTACAGTCAAACTACAAGAGTATTTATTCTTTTTCCTTAAATAATGTATAAGAATATTATCATGAATCTTAAGTTTTACACTTTACTAGTTTTAATGATTTTTCTTGGTAAGAGTGTAACCGCTCAAAGCCCGGTAAGGACTATAACTGATTCTGATTTGGTGGGTGGCCAGTCTTACACTTGGTCATCTGATACAATCTATCTGTTGGATGGTTTTGTATTTCTAGAGGCAGATGGTATTCTTACTATTGAGGCTGGAACGATAATCAAAGGTTTGCAGAGCCCATCAACGAATGATTTGGCTTCTTCGTTGATCATTACGCGTGGTGCACAGATTTTTGCTGAGGGTACGCGCAACAACCCAATTATTTTTACTGCTGAGATTGACGATACAGAAGATGATACAGACATGTTTGTTGATGATCGTGGTCTGTGGGGAGGGTTAATCATTTTGGGTAATGCAACGATCACCAACTCTGTTTCAGAGATTATAGTTGAAGGTCTTCCTGCTGACGATACTCGTTCACTATACGGTGGAAGTAACGATGGTGACAACAGTGGGGTATTGAAATACATTTCTATCCGCCATGGTGGTGCTGAACTGGCTCCTGGTGAAGAGATCAATGGTTTGACTATGGGAGGTGTAGGTGCTGGAACAAGCGTAAGCTTTATTGAGGTACTGGCTAACCTGGACGACGGTATTGAGTTCTTTGGTGGAACAGTAGATTTGAAATATGCGACGGTTGCATTTTGTGGTGACGACGCGATTGACTGGGATACAGGTTGGCGTGGACGTGGTCAGTTCTGGAGTGTTCTTCAGGGATCGGATTCAGCTGACAACGGAGCAGAGATGGATGGTGCTAAGCCGGATGCGAACACGCCATCATCTAATCCTGAAGTATATAACGTAACCTACATTGGATCTGGTCAGGGCGCATCGGCTAAGAATGAGCATGCTTTATATTTCCGTGATGGAACGCGTGGTCAGTACCACAACTCTATCTTTACGGATTTTACCAACTATGCGATTCAAGTAGAAGATCGTGCATCGGGTGTTGATTCCCGTCAGTACATGGAAGCAGGAGAGTTGGTTATTGCTAACAACCTGTGGTTTGGTTTCGGTGAAGGTAACGAATTGAATGCGGGTGGAAATGGTATTATTCAAGCGACGGATGATGCAGAAGATGCAACGGCGCAGTTTTTGATTGATCATTTGGCTGCAAATGGTAACCAGATTGTTGATCCGCAATTGGGAGGTATTAGCCGTATCGAAGATGGTGGTTATGATCCTCGTCCGGCGGCGAGTGGTCCTGCTTACACAACTGCAGGTACGGGGTATGCTGAATCCGATTTCTTCACGCCTGTATCATTTAAGGGGGCTTTTTGTGCTACCGGATCATGGCTGACGGGCTGGACAGCACTCTCCGAATATGGAGTCTTGGCAGCAGATATTGATTATGCTGACTTTACAACAGCATTTGCGTGTGATTTAGCTACTGATATTGAGACCGTAGTAAAAGTAGAGGATGATTTTAAATTGTATCAGAATGTACCAAATCCGGTGACGGATATAACGGTAATCACTTTTGAATTGCCAACGACAACGACTGTAAGCCTTGATGTTTATGATATTAATGGTCGATTAATAGCGCAACTGATTAGTAGCGAAAAGCGTTCAACTGGACGCCATTCTGTAGAATTTAATGCAACGAATATAGAAGACGGTATTTATCTATATCGCTTGTCGACTGAGCATACAATCCTCACAAAGCCATTTGTAGTGAATCGCTAATATTGGCTTTTGAGCATATAGTTATTTTCAAATTAAAATGCTAGAGGTTGGTTTCCGACCTCTAGCTATTCTTGTATAAAGTAGGCTAAAACAATTTATTAGCAAAAATTAACAATATGGGAGCGATCAACTTTTTGCGCTTTTTACTGCTTTCAATTACTATGCTGGTAGCTTTTGTTACACAGGCTCAGGAAGGAACCATTCGAGGTACTATTACAGATGTTGAAACGGGTGAACCCTTAATGTTTACTAGTGTATTTATTAAAGATACCAACCCACCTTTTGGAGCACAAACGGATTTGGATGGCAATTATGAGATTCGTATTCCCGAAGGTTCGTATACGCTAGAAGTAAGTTACATAGGGTATGCTTCAAAGACGATTACCGATGTCATGGTAAAGGAAAATGAAGTTACTATTCTTGATTTTTCCATGGTCGAAGAGACAGAGCAATTACAAGAAGTGATTGTTCAGGCCAGCAGAATTGACCGTACCGAGAATGCACTTTTAATCCTTCAGCGAAAAGCAACGACCATTCAAGATGGGATTTCTGCACAGGAAATATCACGATTTGGAAGTAATAATGCGGCTGAAACCATGAAGCGTGTAACAGGAGCATCAGTAGTAGATGGTAAGTATGTTTTCGTTCGTGGATTAGGTGACCGCTACTCTTCGGCACAGCTCAATGGATTGCAATTACCAAGTACAGATCCTTATCGAAACAGTATGCAGCTTGACCTTATTCCTGCTAATGTCTTGGATAATGTAATTGCATCCAAGACTTTTACACCAGATCAACCAGGTAACTTTACGGGTGGAAATGTAAACCTGAAAACCAAAGCTTTTCCAGAACGATTTACATTGGCAGCCTCTTTTTCTACCAGTTATAATACGCTGGTTACAGGAACGAATAATTTTTTAACACATGAAGGTGGTCAAACTGATTGGCTCGGTTATGATGATGGTACCCGCTCCATTCCAGGTATACTTCAAGACTCCAATTATATCAATACTATTACCCAAAGCTCAGCTATTCTGGCTCGTAGGGATTCTGGGTTGGCACATCTGATCGATGATGGTATCCGCTCGTT
>JABSSK010000161.1 GCA_013214265.1 Saprospiraceae bacterium
CGAAACTTCTATCACTACTGAACTAGAAGTTAATGCTGATGGCAATGGTTCTGTTGCTGTACCAGCAAAAATATTACTTGATACCCTTAAAGCTCTTCCACAGCAACCCATTACCTTTTCTATTGATGATGAGAATTTTGGGATTGAAATCACTTCAGCTTATGGAAAGTATCGGTTAGCTGGAGAAAATGGTCAAGACTTTCCCGCTATTCCTGAACCTGATTCTGTTGACCAAATATCCCTACCTGCACCAACACTCACACAAGCCATCAATAAAACTTTGTTTGCTACCAGTTCGGATGAACTACGTCCTGCTATGACAGGCGTATTCTTTCAAGTTGACTTTAATAAAATGACTATGGTAGCCACAGATGCCCATAAGTTAGTTAAATACACTTACTCTGATCTGTCCACTGAAGTCTCCACCTCTTTTATCGTACCCAAAAAAGCACTTAACCTACTCAAAAATGCACTCCCTTCAGGTGATGATGTCAAAATGGCTTTTAACAAAGCCAATGCCTTCTTTTCTTTTGGTCAAACACAACTAGTCTGCCGGCTAATCGATGCACGCTATCCTGATTACAACGCAGTTATCCCCGTTGACAACCCCAACACATTATCCATTTCACGCTCTGATTTCCAAAATTCTCTAAAAAGGATTGCTATTTATGCTAATAAAACCACCAACCAAGTTATCCTGAACATCAATGATGGCAGTCTTACTGTTTCTGCTCAGGATCTTGACTTCTCTAACGAAGCAACCGAACAGTTGGCTTGTACATACGAAGGAGAACCTCTAACGATTGGCTTTAACGCAAAATTTCTGGTTGAGATGCTTGGGGTATTGGAATCTGATGAGGTCCAAATGGAACTATCAACACCTACTCGAGCAGGTATTTTATTACCATCAGAAAAAGAGGATGGAGAAGATATTCTCATGCTGGTAATGCCCGTAATGCTTAGCAATTGATTTTCTGCTTTAGCAACAAATAAATATGCGACTATTATCTTGTTTACTGATTTCCTGCAGCATAAGTCTTTTGACTTATAGCTGCCAAACGGAGCAACCTAACAATCAGATTCATCGAGGACTACCCCCCGAGAAAGTATTGGAAATGTACCAGAAACATTATGACAACAATGAGTTTGAAAAAGCTAAAGCATTTAGTACAATCGCTGAACAACAGCGACTCGATGAGTTAGCAGGCATTATAGCCATGGAAATCGTGGACTCAACCATACTAGAAACAACCTTCCTTTCTATCGATTGCAAAACACAGAAGGACACTGCAATTTGCATATGTAATATGCAAGATCAATACGAACAATACGAAGCTGACTACCAACTCGTCAGGCAAGGAGGGTTCTGGTTAGTAGATGCTCCTCACGAAGAGCACTTACGTATCGACGAAGAGTTAGATCGATTGATGGACAGCTTATTAAATACGCCACGATAATCAAAACATTCAATAATGTACGCCAAACGGATTGGGTTGTTTTTTGGATCATTCAACCCTATACATATAGGGCATTTGATTATTGCTAATATTCTAGCAACCCAAACACCTCTCGATGAAGTATGGCTGGTAGTATCACCACACAATCCGCACAAACCTAAAAAATCACTTGCCAAAGACTATGACCGCCTACATTTAGTGCAACTCGCAGTGGAAGGCTCTCCTTATCTAAAGGCATCTGATATTGAATTTGGGTTACCCAAACCCTCATACACCATTGACACCCTAACCTATATTAAAGAAAAATATCCAACTTACCTTTTTCATCTTATAATGGGTGGTGACAATTTGGCGACACTGCACAAGTGGAAAAATCATGAACTTATTCTCCGTGATTTCCCTTTATATATCTACAAAAGACCAGGATATAAATTGGGGAATCTAGAAACCCACCCTAGTATCCATATCGTTAAGGATGTTCCACAGATACACCTATCAGCTAGTTTTATCCGGAAGTGTATTCACGAAGGAAAGTCTGTTCGATACATGCTACCTGAACCTGTTTATACATATTTAGAAAAGGCCCCCATCTACCGCTAAAGTCAAAAGAAATGACAATATTTAGCCGAAGCATCGGTTAGTATGTCAGTGCATCCTCAATCCATAATTTTCTCAAAAAAGCCCTCAAGTATGTTTCGCGTCCTTGCGTATTGTTATTTATTCACCTTGGTTCCTATATGTGCTATTTGTCAAGAGCTCAATACTTCTATCGGACAGTGGAGGAGTCACTTACCCTATACAGCCGGGCCTCACGTTACCCAAAGTGAAGAGACAATATACTATGGTACCAAATGGTCAATACTAACCATTAATAAGATGGATCAAGCTGTTGACTTTCTTGATAAAATTGATGGTCTCAGCACTGTTGGTATTGCAGGTCTAAAATATCACCCCGGCCAAAAAACACTGATCACCGCATATGGGAATAGTGTATTAGACCTACTCGACAGTCAGGGGTCAGTAACTACACTAAAACAAATCGCCAATTTCACCAATTTTGTCGGCCAAAAGGAAATTTATCAAATGGTTCCTGATTCGGACTCTACCATCCTTTTAGCTACCAATTATGGTTTGTCCAGACTAAATGTAAAACGCAAGGAATTCGAATTTACTACTTTTGGTGTCCCAGTACTACACGTAGCGACCTTTCAAAACTTTATATACATGGCAACCGAAGAAGGTATCTATCGAATTGCCTTGACTGCTAAAAACCTCCAGAACTTAGGTAACTGGACACTGTTAGGCCCTGAAGAAGGCTTCCCTTCTGCCTATGCCTCAGCAGTAATGGCTGTCTTTAATAATAGTTTGTTCTTTGATCTCGATGGTATCATTCATCGATATGATGGACAAGAAGTAATTCGTGAGCCTCAGGAAGAGGGCTACAACGTTCAATTTCTATCGTCCGAAGGTGTGCATTTACTGATTGGTTATCGGTGTGCAGGCTGTTCAGGAGGCCGACTCACCTATCTAGATTTAAATGGAAATCGAGGTATAATTCCTGACGGATGCTTTGGCCTTCCCAATTTTGCCATCGAAGATGCCACTGGACGCATTTGGATTGCTGACCGCTTTAGAAGTTTTAGGATTCTCAATAACCTGTCCGACCAGTCCTGTCAATTTCTAGATCTGAATTCTCCCTATTCCGAGAATAATCGAGAAATGGCTATTCACAATGGGCAGCTATGGTTGGCTTCTGGAGGAGTTACACAACAATTTAGCTATCGCTTCCTTGATCATGGCTTCGCTTCATTCATCGACGGCCAATGGTATATTTTCAATAGGTACAGCCAGGATTTCATGCTTGGCCGAAACCCATCTATACCAGATGATGACTTGTATGATATCATCACGATTGCTATCCGCCCTGATGATGGAATGATTTTCGCCGGTTCATTCTTAGAGGGACTTATACAGTATGATGGAGAAAATTTCACACTTCATGATAATGAAAATTCCTCTCTACAAAATGCGGTTGGCGATATTGCTCGTACTCGGATAACTGGATTGGCATTTGACAATGCAAATAACCTCTGGGTAGCTAATCATACCGCTCCAAGACCTATCTCAGTATATACTCGGGCAGGAGAATGGCAAAGCTTCAGGCCTTCTTGTGGCGTTGGTGAAATTCATGCAGTTGACGTTGACCCTAATGGATTTAAGTGGTTCGTAAGTAATTCAAACTCGGTTGGGTTGATGGTTTTTGATGAAGGCGAAATTGGGGATAATACCGATGACCGTTGCCGTATTTTCAATGAAAACAATAGTAATTTACCTACTAATATCGTTAACTGTGTTTCTGCTGATTTAGATGGTGACGTCTGGGTAGGAACCGGTGAAGGAATAGTTATATTTGAATGTGGATCCGGTGCTTTTGATCCTAACTGTCTAGGAACATTACGCGTTTTCTCCGCAGAAGACGAGTTTAATGAATATTTACTAGCTAACGAGGAAGTGCAATCCATAGCCGTTGATGGTGCTAACCGAAAATGGATAGGCACTAAAAATGGCGTATTTGTCCTGAGCGCTGATGGCGAAGAAGAACTGTTTCGTTTTACAGAATCTAATTCACCTCTACCCGATAATAATATTATCGATATAGCTATTAACGATCAAAATGGTGAGGTCTTTATTGGAACCAATAAAGGAGTTGTCAGCTACCGATCTGATGCAATCCAAGGAACCAATTTATTTTCTTCAAGTCTTGAAGTTTATCCTAATCCGGTAAAACCAGAATACCGAGGGCCAGTTACCATCAGAGGATTAGCGCGAGATGCGGTTGTAAAGATTACAGATATCAGCGGTCGGCTGGTATTCCAAACAGAAGCACTAGGGGGACAAGCGATATGGAACGGAACAGATTATAATGGTCGTAGGGTCAACTCAGGCGTTTATTTAATCTTTGCCTCCTCAAATGCCAGCACCGTAGGGTTTGTTGGAAAGCCAGGTTCTGCTGTTGGCCGTATTTTATTTATTCGCGGGGAATGACTTGCAAGGTCCCTAATAAGCGCTTTACAGCAAATATTAGCTCGCCCTAAGTATAAACGGCTGCGCGGAGAACAGATTCGTAATAGGCTTCGTATTTAGGAAGAATATTACTAATGTCAAACTCTTGAGCTCGTTGCAATGCATTTTCGCGAAAGCGGCTCAATAGGTCAGGGTTTCTCAATAGATTAAGCGCATTTCTGGCCATATCCTCAACATCACCAACTTCGCTTAAAAACCCAGTCTGCCCATGAGTATTCACTTCAAGAAGGCCTCCAGCATTAGTTGAAATAATCGGAACTTCACACGCCATAGCCTCCAATGCAGCCAAGCCAAAACTCTCTTTTGCTGATGGCATAATAAAAAGGTCTGAAACTGCCAGTAGTTCTTCAATGGCATCTTGTTTTCCAAGAAACCGAATATCATGACATAATTCCAGTTTTCTGCATAAGGATTCTGCGTTTCTACGCTCCGGCCCATCACCTATCAGCAATAGTTTTGATGGCATCTCTTTGCGCACCTCATGAAAAACACGAATTACATCATCCACCCTTTTCACTTTCCTGAAATTGGAAACATGCGTTAGAATAGGTTCGCCAAGTGGAGCAATTGCCTTTTTGAAGTGATCTTTATCGTGTTTCTTAAATCGCTCGAAGTCAATAAAATTATACACGACCTCTATTTCCTTATTCACGTTAAAATACTCATATGTTTGGTCGCGAAGGCTTTTCGAAACAGCTGTCAAGCCATCCGATTTATTCATCGAAAATTCAACTACAGGTCGGAATGCCCGGTGCTGCCCTACCAGAGTAATATCCGTTCCATGCAGTGTAGTAATGGTAGGTACATATCTGCCTTCTGTCAGAAGAACTTTTTTCGCAATATAGGACACCATAGCATGAGGAATGGCGTAGTGTACATGCAACAAGTCCAAGTTTTCGTACTTAACCACATCAACCAATTTAGAAGCTAATGCAGAATCGTAAGTGGTGTACTCAAATAACGGGTAACTACTCGTATCAACCTCATGGTAAAAAACATTAGCTTGAAAATGAGATAGTCGAGCAGGACGCTTGTAGGTAATAAAATGAATCTCGTGCCCTCGCTTCGCTAAGCCAATTCCTAATTCTGTAGCTATCACCCCACTTCCCCCATATGTTGGATAACAAACAATTCCAATTTTCATTCGATCGATTTTAAACCCGTAATATGAAGATATGATCCTTCATACTACCTTTTATTTCAGACAAATAAACTACAAATATGCTCCCGAATAGTTTAAAAGCATAACCATACTTTTATAAAAACGCATAATGGCCGACCGAATAGGCCAGCCATCATACGCTTTAAACAGGTTCTTTTATGAATTACTGAGATGAAAGAATAAGCTTTCGTGCTGTGACCTTTCCTTCTACTACCAACTGCACAATGTACACCCCAGCAGGAGTTCCAGATAGGTCTAATGTACGTTGTAATCTCTTCTCCGAACGAATTATCTGCTCTTGGACAAGCTGACCAGTAGCGTGCACTATCCGATAAAGTCCTGAAACGGGCTGGTCAAAAGACGCGTCCAGTATAACTAATCCAGAACTTGGATTAGGCGATAATGAGAAGCTTGTAAGCTCTTCAATATTGTTTACTCGTGTTACAATGGCTTCTCCAATTCCAGAACATCCTAAAGCATCCGTCACCGTAACGGCATAACCTCCGTCCTGAGGAGTGACTATATTCGCCTGAGTATCACCAGTTGACCACTCGTAACTGAAAGGACCAACACCGCCACCAACCAAAGCGATCGCACGACTACCCCCATTAATGTATGGAGTCGATTCAATCGTAACAACAAGATCTTCACCACAAACTGGTATACCAATATTGTCCAGATCAATCCAGTAATCCCCCTCACCATATGTCACCTCAAATATTACCTGAATATACAACCCTACATAGCCAGAAAGATCAATACGCTGACGGCTAAACGCATTGGAAACCACATGATTATTTGCGCCAATTGCCAAGACCAGTTCTCTGGTCACTCCACAGTCCGTAGAAATAAACACTTCCAATCGATCATTATCACCCAGAGTGGTACCTTCCTGCCCTTCTCCTACAAAATCGACAAATCGATAGTCAAAATGAAGGGAATCATTTTCACGAACTAATCCCAAAACAGGAGTAGAAACACTGAAGCTTGAATCCTGAGCAAATAAGTTATCCGAAAGAACAAAGCTTGAATTATTATGATCATCCGTAACAATAGCATCACTATCAATGGACCATTCATCCGGAATCCTCCCTTTTTCAAAATCCTCAACAAACGGCAAAGGATATGCTGATTGAATGGACAAAAAGGCCGTATCGTTGCTTGGTATATCATCATCAAATACAATCCAAGCCTTAATATCATAATCACCAGGTACGCTAGTAGCAATTGGTGTTGTAAAAGTGTAATCAGACTGGGTATCACTAACTAAAGCGAGCGAACCTACATTTTCAACGATAACTTCCCCATTATTTACTTGATATGCCACATCAAAAGCTGTCAAAGGTGTAAGTCCCGTATTAGCTATATTCAGGGTTACAAATTGCTCATCAAGGCCACAAATATCCGATGAAGGAGTAGATAATTTAGTTGCCGCTAAATCAATTACTGATCGCGCCTCTATGCGCAAAGCATCAAGCAAAACACCTTCCCTGTTATTAGCAAAGTCAGATTGAAAAACAAAACGCAAACGAACGTCTTCTTCACCAATCAGGCCAGACAATTCTTGCGCTGCCAAAAACCAATCGGATCTGCCTGTCCAGTAATTTCGGTCACTATTATACCAATTTACTGATTCGCGCGCGCGACCTACCCGTTCCCATGTATCTCCTCCATCTACACTTTGTTCTAACCAAATCCCATCACAACAATCTTCTAAATCCAGTTTCAGGTTAACCGAAAAAATGGGATTCTCAATAATAGATGAAAAATCAAAACAAGGTGAAACCAGATAAGTAATTTCATTATTTCCATGATTCCCTTGCAAACTTGTCGCCCATGCACCCGTCCCGTCGAAAGTACCATACAAAATGCTGTTATCCGGGTACCCATGCTGCCAAGTTGTTGTATCGCCCGCACCAACGATCGTCCAACCTCCACCCCATGCTTCAAATGATTCGATATAAGGCAAACTTGCAACGGACGGTATACTTACCACTAAAAGCTCTGTGGTATCGTTTTGCATCATACTATCGGATTCCAATTCCGTCCAAGCTTTAATAAAATACTCCCCTGGTGCTGAGAAATTAAAAGTACGATCAAAAAATGCCAAATCACTACTATCCTTACCCAGCACACCTGTATATACACCATCACGTGGCATATCGATAGGAATGGCATTGCCATTAATACTATATGCGAAAGGTATCAATGTTTGTGGTTGCCCACCAAAGTTTTGCAAAATGACCTTAATGGTATCAGCAGCCTCCAGATTACAATCACTATTTGGTCCTTCGATGCCCACTACAGCTACATCATTAGCCCAAAGCGTTTTGAAGGAATAGGGTCCCACAAAGGAACTTGTATCACCATCTGAGCATAGTTGGGCAATATAAAGATCATACTCCGTCATCTCTTGTAAACCTGTAAATTGGTACTGGTTTCCTGCCGCTTCAATATCCATAATATTTGTTGTGTCAGGAACAAAGTTTGGTACACCTAATCGCAATAAGAATGATCCCCCTTCTGACAATGGTGATAACCATGAAAGATCAGCACTGTAGGCACGAACATCTGTAAATGATACACTCATTGATGGAACTTCCGTACACGAAGAACAAGAAATCGTAATTGAAAAATCCTCATTGGGAAATGGTTCTATTCCACTTTCCGCAAATAGGGTGTCACCAGCCTGATCCAAAAGGGTAAAGAAGACTTCATCATCTTGCATACCTGACACAAATGATACCGTTAGCGTATCCGCTTCCTCCAGAGGTAAAAATAGGACATCAGAATCTCCATCATTTAGTGAATAAGCTGTCGAAAAACCATTTATATCAACAACCAAAGCAGCACCAGACCACCCGTCACCACCCGAATCGCTAAGTACCAGTTGGTAGTAACAAAATTGATTTTGAGCAAAGGATAAAGCCTGAAAGCTTATTAAGAATAAGACGAAAATAGGTACGCGAAGACGACAATCCATAAACAGTCGTTGTTTTCATATTGTAAATCGAAAAGTGCAGCTTTCCTGCCTCCAGAAGAGTGGATCAAAAGCCATGACAACTGTTTGATCCATACTGCTAAAAATAACTAAAATATCCATATTTTAGGATTGACACATTATTGTTAACAAGTCGATCGTGTCGATTGTCAGGAAAATGCCAATTTCCTAAACCTTTTAATAGGTTGAACGTTAGCTCTTCGATAAAGGCACATACACTAGTCCCTGATTTATAAATACTTAATTACCAACCTAACGTGGCTGTTTACTCGATTAGCGATTTAGAGAAACTCTCGGGTATAAAAGCACATACCATTCGGGTATGGGAACAGCGCTATAACATTATCCAACCTAAAAGAACGAAAACAAATATTCGATACTACCAAGATACGGATCTAAAGTTTCTTTTGAATATTGCTTTACTCAATAAGAATGGCATAAAAATCTCTAAAATTGCCAAAATGAGTAAAGACGAGATTGCTGAAAAAGTTGCCGCTATTTCTGAAATAAACTTTGAATACGGTACGCAGTTGGATGCGCTTACGATCTCTATGATAGAAATGGATGAATCAAAATTTGATCGAATCATCTCTACTAACATCCATCAATCCGGTTTCGAAAGAACCATGGTGGACATCATCTATCCATTTCTGGAGAAATTAAGTGTACTATGGCTTACGGGGTCCATCAATCCGGTTCAGGAAAACTTTATGAGTTACCTGATTCGACAAAAAATTATAGTTGCAATCGATAATGAACAATTAGTTTCTGGAAAAAACCAAGACACTTATCTTGTTTTCCTACCCGAAGGCGAAAAACAGGAACTGACGCTGTTGTTCATGCACTACCTATTAAAATCGAGAAAAAAACATGTGATCTATCTCGGGCAAGATATTTCTTTGTCTGATTTAAAGGATGCGTATAAAATTCAGAAACCAAACTATATATTTACCCTGATTTCAGAAACTTTTACAAGGGAACCTGTTCAGAGTTACGTGAATAAACTAGCTAAATCATTTCCGGATTGTACATTGCTCCTGTCAGGTTATCAAGTTGTCGCGCAACAAGTTATCCCTGCCGAAAATGTTAGGATTCTCCGCAGCCTCAATCATACACTAGAGTATCTGGATGCTTAATTCTTTTAGTTACCAACCAACAACAATTAATATGTCTAATAAATCTTTACTTATCAATCTTGTGATAGGACTGACGATGTTATTAGGATGCTCG
>JABSSK010000162.1 GCA_013214265.1 Saprospiraceae bacterium
CTATTTCCATGCCTATGCCGAGGAATTTGGCTTGCTACCATACATCCAATTTAATACTGGGGTTGCCAATGTTGAAAAAACATCCGACCAAAAATGGAATGTAACCCTCAAGAATGGCCAAACGAATACCTTTGACTTTTTGTTCGTCGCAAACGGCCACCACTCCGTTCCTCGCCACCCGGTTTTACCCGGTTCGTTCTCTGGTGAATATCTGCATTCTCATGCTTACAAAACCAGTCGCCCCTTTGCCGGTAAGCGTGTCTTGGTAGTAGGCTCTGGAAACTCTGGTTGTGACTGTGCCGTCGAGATTAGCCGAACAGCCGCTTTTGTTGGAATCAGTATGAGACGACCCCACTATATCATTCCAAAATTTTTCCTGGGAAAACCTACGGATACATTCAATAAAGCATTGCAATACTTGCCTAACTTCTTAGCCAAAGTATCCCAAAAAATAACGCTACGCGTGCAAGTAGGTAAATACACCGATTATGGCCTAGAACAACCCCAGTACCCTATCACCAGATCACATCCTACTCTGAATTCTGAATTGCTGTACAAGATCCGTCATGGGAAGGTTCATCCTCGTCGTGCAATCGATCATATTCAGGGTAATAAAGTCACTTTTAAGGACGGTACTACCGAAGCCTATGATACCATACTCGCAGCTACAGGGTATAAAATCGCACTACCCTTTTTCGATCGTAACTTCATCAATTACGAGGACGCTGACCGCATTCCGCTTTATCTTCGGATGTTTCATCCGGAGCACCCATCCTTGGTTTTTATAGGTTTATTCCAGCCGCAAGGTGCTATTTGGCCCCTGAGTGATTACCAAGCCAAGTTAGCAGCTAATTACGTGATGGGCCGTTGGAAAATGCCTACGGATATAGAAGCCAGAGCCGAACAGGATTCCACCTATATTGATCAGGAGTTTATAAAATCAAAAAGACATACAATTGAAGTGCATTACCACCCTTTTTTGCGCAAGCTCAAAAAAGAAATTCCTGCCAATGCACCCGAATGGCGTTCGCCCACAACTAAAACAGTTGCCCAAGCATAATGAATCACATCCAACACATACTGATTGCGAACAGAGGCGAAATTGCAGAACGTGTTATTCGTACCGCTCATAAGATGGGAATACGAACCCTTGCCCTATTTTCGGATGCTGATGCTGCTCTGCCTTATGTAGCTCAGGCGGATACGGCTGTACGCCTACCAGGCAATAGCCCCACAGCAACTTATCTGAATCAGGAATTAATTATTCAAATAGCACGCGATCATGGGGTTGATGCTATTCACCCGGGGTATGGATTCTTATCAGAACGAGCAGCTTTCGCCGCAAAAGTACGGCAAGCCGGTATAACCTTTATTGGCCCGCACACCGATGCCATCGCAAAAATGGGATCAAAATCAGAAGCTAAAGCACTGATGATGGCCCATCAGGTTCCGGTTATTCCTGGGTATAATGGAACGCAACAAGATATTACCACCCTGATTCAGGAAGGAAAACGCATAGGATTCCCGCTCTTAATTAAAGCCGTAGCTGGAGGCGGTGGCAAGGGAATGCGAATTGTGCAAGAACCACAGCAACTATCCACCGAACTGGAAGGAGCTCGACGAGAAGCTGAAGCTGCTTTCGGAAACGGAGATCTCCTGCTGGAACGCTACTTCGAATCAGCAAGGCATATTGAATTCCAGATTTTTGGCGACCAACATGGTAATATTGTGCATCTGCTCGAAAGGGAATGTACCATCCAACGCCGCTACCAAAAAATAATGGAAGAAAGTCCTTCACCAGTACTTTCCGACCAAGACCGATCGCTGATGTCAGCAGCAGCCTTGCAGGCCGCCGCCGCCCTGAAGTATGATAATGCAGGTACCGTTGAGTTCATTTATATCGCCCCGGAGGAGTTCTATTTTCTCGAAGTAAATACCCGTTTACAAGTAGAACACCCCGTAACCGAAGCTATTACCGGACTCGATCTGGTGGAATGGCAACTCCTAGCAGCTGAAGGCGCTGTTTTACCACTTGCACAGGATGATATAACCTCTTCCGGATACGCCATCCAGTTCCGCCTGTACGCCGAAGATGCTGCTAATAATTTTATGCCTTCTGGAGGCCCTGTCCACCTTTGGGATCAGCCTGTCTTGCCGGGGGTCCGCTGTGATGTTTCCGTACAATCTGGTGTAGCCGTTAGCAATTACTACGACCCTATGATTGCCAAAATCATCGTTCATGGTACGATCAGGAATCAAGCACTTCGGAAAATGCGCTACACCCTGCGTAACCTTTGCTGCTTAGGACTGACCACTAACAAAAATCTTTTACTTGGCTTGCTACAACATACCGATATCATTAACGGTAAGTATGACACCCAGTTCCTCCAGCATAATTCGCCTAATACGATTATGATACATGCTTCCGCAAAAGAAAAAAAGGAAGCTGCTGTTGCCTGCCTGGTATTTGATTGGCAAATACGTCAGAAAAACGACTCACCACTCACCCATATTCCCGGAGGCTGGCGCAACAATTTTTATCAAGGGCAAAAGGTAACCTATCACATAGATAACTCAACCTTTCATTTTGCATACCGGCAGGAAGGGCAAAGTATCCATCTTTTATCTGACAAAGGTCATCAGAATATTCGTAACGTGATGATCACGAATAACCAGATGACCTTCGAATGGGATGGCACCACACATAAAGTATGGTTAATAAAAACGAATGATCAATATTGGGTTCAACTAGCGAGCGGTATAGCCCTGTCTTGTAACCAAGCTGATCGCTACCCTATTCCTGAATCTGAAACCACTTCCAGTCAGTACTTATCACCTATGCCTGGGCAAATTATTGCAGTGTCAGTAACAGCAGGTCAAATGATTCAGGAGGGTGAACCCTTACTTATTTTGTCCTCCATGAAAATGGAACATACCATTCACGCCACTGGTGGTGGAAGAGTACGCGAAGTGCTGGTTACCACTGGCGATCAAATAGATAGAGGGACCCTATTAATTCAGTTAGAAAATCAAGAATCTGACGATGCAGTATAGTAAAGAGGAAACCCAACATATTAATAAAGAGCAATTCCACTTTGTTACCGTGGACATTCGTGGTCATGTATTGGATATTATTCTGAACCGGCCCGAAAAGAAAAATGCTTTACACCCGGTCACCCTGAAGGAGTTGGCTTTTGTGGTTTCTCATGCCCAACATAACGATGACATCTGGTTGGTGACACTACGTGCGCGCGGGGATGTATTTTGTGCAGGTGCCGATTTGAAAGCGATGGCAGGGATGGGTGAAACCATCACCTCTACCCTACCCGAGCCTCAGGGGGAAATGCTATTGGGAGAACTATTTAGTAACCTCCATAAGCCTTGCATTGCAGTTGTCGAAGGGCATGTTTATGCTGGTGGCTTCTTACTTCTGGCCGGATGTACCTATGTCATGGCTTGTGATGATGTCAAACTGGGGTTGCCAGAAACAAAACGTGGACTATTCCCTTTCCAAGTGATGGAGTCATTATGTCAGGTAATGCCAAAAAGAAAAGTGTTAGACTGGTGTATTCGCGGGTATAATCTCGATGTGAAAAAAGCATACGAATGGGGGTTGGTGACTCACCTTTCCCAAAAGGAGAATATTCAACCAGATGTAGCAAAATTAGAAGGAGAAATCCTGGAAAATTCTCCAATCGCCATCCGGATGGGTATGCAGGCCTATGCCCATCTACAACGAGATCAGCGGGAAAGTTATCATTCTTATTTACGAGGTATGCTAATGCAAACCTTACAAACTAAAGATGCCCAAGAAGGAATTGCCGCTTTTCGGCAAAAGAGAAACCCCATTTGGACAAACCAATAAAAGAAAATAATGAGCGATAAAATAATAATAACTGCGGCCCTAACGGGAGTACTGGCAACGCGCCATCAGTCCCCACACATACCCTATACGCCTCAGGAAATTGCCGATGAAGGCAAACGAGCTATTGATGGCGGAGCCAGTATTTTGCATATCCATGCGCGTCAGCCAAATGGTATGCCCGCTTATGATGTAGATACCTATGCTCAAATCGATGCAGCTGTTAAAGCGGCTTGTCCTGATGCAATCATCAATTATTCGACGGGGGCTATTGGCATTTCCAATGAGGACCGTATTCATCATATTGATGCCTTGAAACCAGATATGGCCGCATTAAATATGGGATCCATGAACTATGCCATATACTCAAGGAAAAAGAAGTCTTTTCATCACGATCATGTTTTTGCTAATCCATTCCGTGATATCCGTTTTTTTCTGGAGCGTATGCAGCAAGCAGGTACCCGCCCAGAAATGGAATGTTTTGACACCGGTCATATCCACAATGCAACGCCTCTGATTGATATGGGACTACTCACCCCTCCCTTTCAATTTAGTATGATCATGGGTGTTTTGGGGGGTATCCCTGCTACGACCCAAAACCTAGTCCACCAAGTGAGTCAACTAACTCCCTCCAGCCATTGGCAGCTCATAGGAATAGGCCGCAAACAATGGGCTATGGTCATGGCTGCCCTTTCCATGGGAGGTAACGTACGTGTCGGACTTGAAGATAACCTTTACCTCCCCGATGGTTCCTTATCTCCATCGAATGGAGCTAGTGTAGAAGAGGCTGTTAAACTTGCCCGCATTGCTGGCTTGCAACCAGCCTCACCATTGGAAGCCCGTTCTATTTTATCATTAACAAAAACGCCCCAACTAAAATAAATACCTATGGAAGCTTACATCTTTGATGCCCTGAGAACCGTCCGGGGAAAAGGAAATAAAAAAGGCGCCCTTGCAGGTCTTACACCTACGCACCTTAGTGTCACCTTACTCGATGAACTTAAAAACCGACATCAACTCGATACCGGTCAGGTAGAAGACTTGATTATGGGTTGTGTTACGCAAGTGATGGATCAAGGTGCTAATATTGCCAAAACGGCTGCCCAACATTCTGGCTACGGAGAGCACTTGTGTGGTGTGACCCTTAACCGCTTTTGCGGAAGCGGACTAGAAGCTGTCAATCAGGCCGCAGCTTATGTGAAATCTGGATTCAAAGATTTATTACTAGCAGGTGGAGTGGAGTCCATGTCACGGGTAAAAATGGGCACCGACGGAGGTGCTATGGCCATGGATCCCATGGTCGCTATGCCTGGTCATTTTGTTCCTCAAGGTATCTCCGCTGACCTGATCGCCAGTAAATATGGTTTCTCCCGCACGGATTGTGATGCCTTTGCAGCAGAATCTCAAAAGCGGGCAGCAATAGCGCAGGAGCGTGGATATTTTGCTAAATCCCGTATTCCGGTTAAAGATATTAATGGCTTTACCGTACTTGACCACGATGAAAATATCCGACCAACCACTACGATGGAAGTCTTAGCTGGTCTTGATCCTTCTTTTGCTATGATGGGGCAAATGGGTGGCTTTGATGCAGTAGCTATTGATCGCTACCCGGAAGTTGAAACCATTCGACATATACATCACCCTGGAAATAGCAGCGCTATTGTTGATGGCGCTGCTATCGCACTGATAGGGAATCAGGAAGCGGGTAAAAAGCTGGGACTGAAGCCTCGTGCGCGTATTCGCTCCATGGCCGTTTACGGAACTGAGCCCACTATTATGCTGGTTGGTCCTGCACCTGCGAGCCGGATTGCGCTAAAAAAAGCAGGTATGACCAAAGATGATATCGACCTGTACGAAGTGAATGAAGCATTTGCTGTAGTCCCACTGCGGTTCATGCAAGACCTTGGGGTTGCACACGAAAAAGTGAATGTAAACGGAGGAGCCATCGCTTTGGGCCATCCACTAGGTGCTACCGGTTGCATGCTACTAGGAACCCTTATCGATGAATTGGAACGGCAAGACCTAGCTACGGGCCTAGTCACACTTTGTATTGGAGGTGGTATGGGTATTGCTACTATTATCGAACGCGTTTAATCCCCTAACTATGTCAAACACAATTATGCAGAATAATATAATGGCCTATGAGGTCGACGCTGATGGGATCGCAGTGATTACTATGCACATGCGGGAACAGCCAACTAATCTTTTCAGCCTACAATTTGTTTCGGCTTATCTGAAAATATGTAATCAAGCATTGAAGGATGATAAGGTCAAAGGTATCGTTCTAACTTCATCTCATCGAGACTTTATGGCAGGTGCTGATTTAAAATTTGTAAGTAATCCGCCGGAAGACCGGGAAGCCCTGCTCAATGGGATTTTAGATATGCATCAGCATATGCGGGCCATAGAAAAGGGAAAAAAGCCATTTGTAGCGGCTATTAACGGAAATGCACTGGGTGGTGGCTATGAATTGGCGCTAACCTGCCACCATAGAATTGCGTTGGACGACAGTCGAATCACTATCGGTCTTCCGGAGACGCAACTGGGCCTTCTTCCTGGAGGTGGTGGCACACAGCGCTTGTGTTACCTGATTGGTATACAACCGGCCCTCACCCTTATTTTACAAGGTAAGGCCCTGCGTCCGCAAAAGGCCTTAGCTCAAGGCCTTATTGATGCAGTGGCTGATTCGCCAGAAAGCCTGATTGCGGACGCCAAAAAATATATCTTAGAAGGTGGGGGTGCCACCCAACCTTGGGATAACCGAAAACATAAAATCCCTGGAGGAGGGGTCATGAGTCCCAATGGCGCACAAACCATGATTGGAGCTATTGGAAACTTGCGTAAAAAAACACACGGCAATTATCCCGGAGCTACCTATGCCCTGGCTGCCGTCCATGATGGCATGCAACTGCCTATTGATCGAGGACTCGAAGTTGAAGCACGCTATTTCGTTAAAGCATTTTATTCACCGGAAGCACAAAATATAATTCGTACGGGCTTCTTCGCTATTAATGAAGCTAAGAAAGGAAAAGCCAAGCCAAGCGGATTCCCAACCTCGCGTATCCAAAAGCTGGGTATTTTGGGTGCAGGTATGATGGGCGCAGGTATCGCTTATGTATCTGCAAAAGCAGGTATGGAAGTTGTGCTGAAAGATGTTAGTCTGGAATCTGCTGAAAAAGGTAAAGCCTATAGTCACCAACTGCTACAAAAGAAGGTAAGCCGCGGTTTTATGTCCGAAGCAGATAGAGAATCTTTTCTGGCGCGAATCACCACAACGGTTGATGCGGATGATCTCCAAGGGTGCGACCTAATCATCGAAGCCGTATTTGAGGACCCCAACCTCAAAGCAACCGTTACCAAAGAAGCGGAAGCTATGATTGACCCAGACAAGATTTTTGCATCCAACACCTCTACCCTTCCCATTACAAAACTGGCGGGGGCTTCTCAGCGCCCGGATCAATTTATCGGTATTCACTTTTTCTCCCCTGTTGATAAGATGCCACTGGTTGAAATTATCGTAGGAGAAAAAACAAATGATCAAACCATTGCTGGTGCTATCGATTACGTAACCCAAATCAAGAAGGTACCTATTGTCGTTAATGATAGCCAAGGCTTTTTTACCTCCAGGGTATTTGGCACCTACACAGGGGAAGGTGCTTTACTTCTGTCCGAAGGTGTTCCGCCAACGGTAATCGAGCACGTAGCCAAAAGAGTAGGTATGCCGGTTGGCCCTTTAGCCGTTACGGATGAAGTTAGCCTAACCCTTGGGATCCATGTGATGGATAATATGCCTTCCATGCCTGAGCATACGCAGCGTATCTATGATACCTACCAAGCTATGGCTCAGCAGGGACGTCCCGGAAAGAAAGGAGGTAAAGGGTTTTATGAATACCCTGACGGGGGTAAAAAGCACATCTGGTCTGGGCTAGCTGATCTATTCCCAGTTCAGGGAACAGATTGGGATACCCAGGAAATTGGTAAACGAATGCTACACATTATGGCACTTGAAAGTTATCGATGCCTAGAAGAGAATGTACTCACCAGTCCTACAGATGGTGATATTGGTTCCTTAATGGGCTTTGGCTTTCCGCCATATACGGGTGGTGTCTTTAGTTACATAGATTATGTAGGTCCACAAACGTTTGTAGCGGAATGTGACACTTTTGCTCAAAAATATGGCTCTCGTTTTGCTGTTCCGGATAGTCTCCGTAACCGAGCGGAAAACAATCAATTTTTTCACCCTCAAAAAGTAAAAGCATGATTTCCCCTTACTTTAAGGAAGAGCATAAGCTTTTTCGGCAGTCATTACGAGATTTTCTTCGTTCAGAGATAGCGCCTCATTTTGACGAATGGGAAGCCCAGCAACAAATACCACGATGGGCCTGGGCTAAAATGGGTGAAATGGGTTACCTAGGGCTTGGACACGAGGAAGAATATGGGGGAATGGATGCTGACTTCTGGTATTCGGTTGTCTTTCTAGAAGAACTAGGTCGCATCGGTAATGGTGGTTTTGGCTGTGCAATAAGTGTGCACCAGTATATGGCACTCAACCATATTGCAAGAGCAGGCTCCTCCGCACAGAAAGAAGAATTCCTGCGTCCCGGAATTGCAGGAAAAAAAATAGCCGCACTCGCTATTTCAGAACCTGATGTCGGATCCAATGTACAAGGCATCAGAACATCTGCAACCAAAGCAGATGGCTACTTCATCGTCAATGGATCCAAAACATTTATTTCTAATGCTTACTATGCCGATTTCATTACCACACTGGTAAAAACAGAAAGTGGCCTTACCCTACTTATCATTCCGGGTGATGCGCCAGGTGTGCAACGGACTAAACTCAAAAAGATGGGCTGGCATTCATCGGATACAGCAGAAATTCATTTTGATCAAGTAAAAATACCGGAAAGCCATGTAGTGGGGCAGGAGGGAATGGGTTTCTATTATATCATGGACAGCTTCCAACTTGAGCGTCTTGCGGGAGGCTTACTAGCGGTAGGTGCTATGGATAGTATTTTACACCTCACTGGAAAATACATGCAAGAACGAGAAGCTTTCGGGCGCCCCATCGGAAAGTTTCAGGTACTTAGGCACCGGATGGCTGATTTACAGACCGAAGTAGAAGCTTGTCGTCAATTAGCGTACCACGCCTCCTGGCTATTTACCCAATCACAGTTTGCGGTGAAGGAAGCATCTATGGTGAAACTACATGCCTCAGAATTACAAAAAAAGGTAGCTGATGAATGCCTACAGATGTTTGGAGGCTATGGCTACATGGAAGAGTATCCTATTTGCCGAGCGTACCGAGATAGCCGAGTAGGTACCATCGCTGGTGGTACATCCGAAATTATGCGCGAAATCATTGCCAAAATGACACTGGATGATATAAAATACGATAAGGTATATTAGGTATTCGACGTGTCCTAGGCTAACCATTACTTAGGCCAGATAAACGCTTCATTTAAACGGATCATTATAAATAACCAACGAACTGTGCTTCAACCTTTACAGGATATAACTATACTGGACTTTTCCCGCCTCTTACCAGGGCCTTTAGCAACCCTATTGCTAAAGCAAATGGGTGCTCGAGTGATTCGCATTGAACATCCGAAGCGCAGTGATCTGGCTCGACAGCAACCGCCCTTTATAGGTGGGCAGTCGACATTATTTGCTGCACTCAACCTGGAGAAAGAAACCGTCAAGATTGACTATACAACACTAGTGGGAAAACAACAAGTTTTTGATTTACTCGATCAAGCCGATGTTATAGTCGAACAGTTTCGTCCCGGAACAATGGATCGATGGGGCCTTGGCTACGATGCTTTATCGGAAGTTAAACCCGATTTGGTTTATGTATCCCTTACTGGTTATGGCCAATCAGGGCCTCGTGCCTCTATGGCCGGCCATGATATAAATTATTTGGCATTGGCAGGCCTACTGGATATGAACCGCGACCAGAATGGTAAACCGGTAATTCCCGGTGTACAATGGGCCGATATTTGCTCGGGTAGTTCTTGGTGTACGACCGCTGTTTACTCCGGATTATTCCATAGGG
>JABSSK010000163.1 GCA_013214265.1 Saprospiraceae bacterium
CGCTGGAGTATATCAAAATGTTGGAAGAACATGATCTGGAAATAGCACCACCATGACTATTATTTGGCCCGATAGCATACGCAAAGGCTTGATGTCCAAAAGGTTATTACAAAATATGATGTAGAATGGAAAATACACCTATAATCAAGCATCTTTTCGCCTAATTACACTAACAATACAGCAGTTCCTAGAAAATATCAGCTGTTTGACAAAATGAATTGTATGCCCATGCCTATTGTTAGGTGTTTACTGACTATATTGTGTGCACAGATGGGAAAAAATACAATTGAACATAGACGTTATTAAAGTCTTTCCTTTTAAAGTGTAATTTTAATTTGAAAAGCTAGTACCTTAAGTTTATTGTTGGTGTTATCCTAAATCTACTGCGTGTTTAGAGAAATAAAACACAGGAGCCTAAATCCAACATCTATCCCATTCGCCTAAATCTAACATCTTCCAACAATTCCAAGGTTTTTTATTCATTCTTGGTTTCGATCGCGGGAGCGTATACAGGTAAACCTCTGTATGACGTAGCCCTGAAAACCCAACATGGTATATGTAAAAATCCATGCAAATATCACGTATTATATGCGAATAATAAATGTACGCTCTGAAGTGATAGTGGTTGAATAATGCGTTTTACAAAAAATGAAAGCACCTAAAACAAGGGACCCGCTACCTTCTAGTTAGTGGGTCCTACTTTATCTCTTTGCCTACCTAAAATATCTTTTTATTGACGCCCCTACTGTAGCTACTTATATTGAATAGGAGTCTTTTCTACCCTATTTTCATTATGCATAAAACCGGTTCAGCCCATGATGCATGAGCTAGCGATCAGGATTGCTTTGGTCTTCAACATTCAGCATATCAGCACCCGACTTGGTCAGCTCATCATGCTTTATATAATCCACCAAATCATCCAGTTGCCAGGCGTCACTTACCTGATATGTACCGATTGCTGTACGACGAAGTGCTTTGAGGTAAGCGCCACTGCCTAATGCTTTGCCAAAATCATTTGCGAGCGCACGAATGTAGGTACCTTTTGAGCAAGTTACCTTAAAATCAATTTCAGGTAGTTCCACTCGGGTAAGCTCAAAATCAAAAATATGTACCTCCCGTGGATCTACTTGTTTGGTTTCTCCTTTACGTGCCCTTTTATACAAGGGCTGACCATCTACTTTAATGGCAGAAAACATGGGTGGCACCTGCTGAATGGTGCCCAAAAATTGAAGTCTGGCTTTTTCGATGAGTTCAGCGTTAATATGCTGAATTGGGAAATGAGCATCTTCAGCTGTTTCGGCATCAAATGAAGGTGTAGTAGCACCGAACTGCATGGTGCCAGTATACGCTTTCCGCAAATCTTGATAGGATTGAATTGATTTGGTTGCACGCCCAGTACAAACGATGAGCAGGCCCGTTGCCATGGGATCGAGCGTTCCGGCATGACCTACTTTAATCTTTTTGACGTTAAGTCGTTTCTTTAGTTTGTGTCGAATTTTATTGACGACATCGAACGATGTCCAATCTTTAGGCTTATCAACTAACAACATTGCACCTTTCAGAAAGTCATATCTGGGAAGGGGTATATCATCTTCGCTCATTCGTTCTTCATTTTATGGCCTCCTCGGTTAGTTTGTATGGAGGCTTGATCACCCGTTTTGAACTAAAAATAAGACAATTGCAAAAATGGCAATAATAAAACAATATACCGAAAAATAACGCAACTTACTAGCCTTAACCAAGCGAATCATCCAAAGGCAGGCAGCTACACCCGTACCAAAGGCAGCCACAAATCCTACCAACAGTTCTAGCGTTTGTGCACCTGTCTGAGTGAGCGCACCATCCTTTATATCCAGTATCATTTTACCTAGAATTAAAGGCACTACCATCAGAAATGAAAATCGAGCTGCCCGTTCGCGGTCAACACCCAATAAGACTGAAGTGGAAATCGTAGCTCCTGACCGACTAATACCAGGAAGAATAGCAATAGCTTGGGCCAACCCGATAATCAACGCATCTTTAAAGGTCACCCCTTTTGCACTGGGCTTCGCCCGATCAGCAAGAAATAATAAAAGTCCCGTGACAATAAGCATAAATCCTACAAGTAAGATTTGCTTATCAAATAGCTGCTCCAATTGGGCTTCAAAAGCCAAACCGACCACCACAGCAGGGATCATAGATACTATAATTTTGACCGCAAACTGTGTCTCCTCGTTCCATGACCCAGCAAAAATACCGCGCAGCAAAACCCCTACTTCTTTTCTAAAGACCAGCAAAGTCGCCAGAGCCGTAGCTGCATGTAATGTAACGGTCATAATTAAGCTCTCGGAAGCAACACGATCATCTTGCATCAAATACTTTGCTAGTTCAAGGTGTCCACTACTACTAACTGGAAGGAACTCCGTCAGCCCCTGTATAATACCCAGAATAAGTGCCTGAAGTATATCTTGCATACCCAAAGAGATTAATCGGTCACCCCCAAACAATTATTGGTAGCCATGAATAATGTACTTATTTACGGAGAGAAGTACCGATGCGTTTCAGCGATTATCGACCTAGGTTATTTGAAGATAGCATAAATCTCTAATCCTAAACCTGCCAGAATCGCTATCGGAGCAAGTACAGTACGACGAAAACTGTAGATAATATCAGGATCCCATTGATCCGGTTCTAATTTTCCTCCCGACATCAAAAACAAACCGAGAACAACTAATCCTAGGCCTGCTAGCATGAGCATATAGTTCTGGCGGTTAAAAATCATTTCCCCGTTAAGAACAAGCTTACTGGTATCTTTCCCTTTTTTTCTGGGTACAGCCGCTTTTTTCTTAGTAGAAGCAGTCGCTTTGGACGTTTCCGACTTTCGGGTGGTAACAACTACTTTTTTCTTCGGTGGTTTATGCTTACTCATAAATAAAATCGCACTTTAATCGGCCAAAGTTAATTTTTTTGACGCAAGTTAGAGACTTAATCCTCAATATAAATCATCAACGCGCATCCGCAAATACGTATTGACTACGAAATAGGTACTTAACAGATAAATTAGAACCCCTAATACCAACAGCCCACCAAATAAAAAGAAAAAGGCTTGCGTATCCTGTAAAAAACCTAGTTCCGGAATCAATGAGCGAATCCATATTAAAACACCGCCAAGGGATACAATAGCCAGTAAACTCCCAATAATCCCGTGGCCTAGTGAACGCCACAAATAAGGCCTGCTGATAAATCCCCAGGAAGCTCCAACCAACTGCATGTTTTTAATAATAAAACGATTGCTGTATAATGCTAGCCTCACCGTATTGTGTATCAAAGTAGCTGCCACAACAATAAAAAACAAACCAATACCCAAAGCAACCCAGCCCAGCGTGTTCAGATTACCTGCAACCTCATCAATCATACTTTCCTGGTAAAAAATATCCGTGACAAAAGGCAATGACTTTAAGTCGGCTCGAATATTTTGCAGACTATCCCGCTGCATAAATGACGCTGTCACATTGAAACTAAACAAATCATAAAATGGGTTAGGTAAACCCAAACGCAGGAAATCTTCCCCAAACTCATCTTGCATCAATTCAGCTGCTCGCTCTTGATCTACATATCTGATGCTGCCTTCCTTTACATAGTCAGCGTTTTCCAAAATCTGACGAAAGCTATCGATTTGCTCAATCGTCCGGTCCTCCGTTAACTCCACAAGTATATTCACACGCTCCTTAAAAATCTGTACCAGCTGTGCTCCATTGATCAACAACAATCCAAAGAAACCAACTAAAAAAAGGACTAATGCCAAACTAATGATGGCATATACATAATTAGGACGGGAACGTGGAGCGGAAGCTTGCTCAGCCATACCATTTGCTTTGATGATCAAAGGTAGTATTTTTCCTCTAATCTACATCCAAAGGAGGTGCCTCTATTCTCTTTGAAAGGCCTTTCCTTCGATCCCAGTAAGTAGGCATCCAATACAAGAACAGCATGGTTGAACTCCCCCTAAGTCATTACATCTGAGCGCCAATTTAGAATAATCCATGGCCAAAATCATAAGCAGACAAACTACTGCGCTCTGGCCTTCATTCCTTAGCATTATTACAGGCCACAATATATCTATCATTATGGTATTCCTATCTAGTGCCGCCAGCACGGTTACACTTCGACCTATCCATTCATTTACAGCTTAACTGTATGCCTCAATGCTATTTTGGCATTTGTAAAAGCAAGACAAAATGGGAACCAACTATCAACCTAATGTGGTAACAAAGGCGTGGCGTTATGCACACTTTTTACCTGTAGCGCAAACAAGAAATTAGAAAGTATGGCCATGTTAAGGCACAGCAAGTGTGGTGTCGTTTCTTACATGCCTCTGTCTTGTTCAAAATCATCGACTAGACGCTCCGCCTTCTCGAACAATTTTTTAATGTCGCGCTTGAGGTCCTCTTCATCAGGGGTTGCTGGTGTTTGTGGTGCTGAGGCGGTAGTATTCTCCTGTTGCATACGCTGTAAGCGGTCCTCCAGATTCTGCCGTTCCAACTCGAGATCATTGATACGCGTAATGGCTTGCCCCCCTTTTTCTGCTTCTGATTTCATACGCTCAAACAATCCACCGATATTATCTAATGCTTCATCATATTTTCCTTCGTCTAATTTTTCCTTTTCAGACTTCAACAAATCCCAGGCAATACCACCCAAATCTTTAACTTCTTGGAAGAATTGCTTGGATTGTTCTTTTTCTGTATCAGAACCATAAAAATAATTATAGACTAAAATGCCGGCTACCAGAAACAAGCCTACTCTTACAATACTCTTAATCATGATGGATAGGATTTCACTCGTTAATGTAGATGCAAGATATCCTTATATGTTTTATCCTACAACTTTTCAAGGATTGCTATAATATCTGAAACTGATTTTGCTTTTTCATCGGCTTTATTTAAGCTGGTTGTAGAATACCCCCACTGCTCGAGAGATTTCATGACATCCTTACCTCGGAGCTTTATCTGATGACATCCTTTGCTGTTGGCACATAAAAAGTAACTCTCATTTGCCATATACTTATCATTCAAGCCTCCTGTAACCGAATAGGATGTATTTTTATTGCTTTTGATAAGTTTTCTGCTTTCTCCTCTGTAAAATTGCAAATCATCTTCGAAGATAACCTCATACAAGCGATACTGCTTCGATCTACTCTGTCGGATATAAGCATCCGGTAACACAGCGTATTTTTGCTTCACCTCTGTGTCATTAAAAACAACACGCTTCAAGCTCCTTGCCGGAATGATACCTCCTTCCCCATCCTCCAATACAATAAATACCTCATGATTTTCTAAATCGATATTCACATCAACTGCTTGTGATAGGGTGTCACCAGACTTCATGACCAGAAAGGCAGGATAAGAGCGTTCAAATAAAAACGGGGAACCATCTACGCCTTCACTCCTAAAATCAAGTCCAAACCGATTCCCATTTTCCCGCTGGCTAATGTTAAATACTTCCCCAAAGGTTCGCATGTCCTGTATATTCAGTCTATTACTATTTCCTGCAATCTGAGCTTCAACATGTCCGCCCCCTAACAGAATCAAAGCTATTGCAGTAAACCACATTGATATTTTCATCATTTCTCCATTTTTTTTCAAATAAGAACAAAAAGCATCTTATTTCCAATAGCAGAAATGGTAGTTTCCTGACATCTACACCAACTCACATAGTCTTCTATCCTATAAGCTTTTTGTAATCCGGAATATTCACCCAACTTCTATAAGGCATTTTTTCTATTTTTGCCGAAAGGTCAGAACCTTTGTTACTGGCAAACCTTTATCAATAGCATACGGGCCAAGGAACAGAGCGTCCATCCCTAAACTTTAGCTCAACAAATACAGCACAAAAGCATGGAATATACACCACGTGATCTGGATAAAAAATGGCAAGCATTCTGGGAAACGAACGGAACGTATACAGTCAGTAATGATAACACTGACCGACCCAAATACTATATTCTGGATATGTTCCCTTACCCCTCTGGTGCAGGCCTTCATGTTGGCCATCCACTCGGGTATATTGCATCTGATATCTTCTCCAGATACAAACACATGAAAGGGTTCAATGTATTGCACCCTATGGGTTATGATGCTTTTGGCCTTCCTGCCGAACAATATGCAATCCAAACGGGGGTACACCCAGCAGATTCCACCGAACAGAATATTCAACGCTACCAAAGCCAATTAAAAAATATTGGTTTTAATTACGACTGGTCCCGGGAATTGCGTACCTCCGATCCTGAGTTCTACAAATGGACACAATGGATTTTCATTCAATTGTTTGAGCATTACTATGACCTAACAACGGACAAAGCTGCGCCAATATCCCAATTAATCACTTCTTTTGAACACCATGGTAATAAGCAGGTTACTGCAGTAACTACACAAGAAGACACCTTCACTGCTGATCAGTGGAAAAATATGTCCGCTAAAGAACAGTCGGATATCCTAATGAATTACCGCCTCGCCTACAGGCAGCTTACCTTTGTGAACTGGTGTGAAGCCCTCGGTACTGTATTGGCAAATGATGAAGTAAAAGACGGCGTCTCTGAACGGGGTGGTCACCCCGTAGAAAAGCGCCCTATGATGCAGTGGTCCCTTCGTATAACAGCCTATGCCGAACGCCTACTAACTGATTTACAAACGCTCGATTGGTCAGATGCCATGAAGAAAATGCAAGGCAATTGGATCGGGCGATCAGAAGGTGCACAAATGTTTTTTGCAGTGGAAGGCTCCGACCAAAAAATTGAAATTTTTACTACCCGGCCCGATACCATCTTTGGTGCTACTTATATGGTACTTGCTCCCGAGCATGATTTTGTACCCACACTGACTACTGCTAACCAACAAGAAGCTGTCGATCATTACATCGACTATGTGCAATCCCGATCGGAAGTGGACCGTATGTCAGAAAAAGAAGTCACCGGCTGCTTCCTTGGATCTTATGCCATCAATCCTTTTACGAATACACGTATCCCTATTTACATTGGTGAGTACGTACTAAAGGATTATGGAACCGGAGCAATCATGGCTGTACCTTCGGATGATGACCGGGACCATGTATTTGCCGAAAAATTCAATTTGGATATTATCGATGTAATTGATAAATCGAAATATCCTGGAGCAACCCGACAGGACAAACTCGGTACGATGATCAACTCCGACTTCCTCAATGGCATGGAAGTTCCGGATGCTATTGAAGATATGCTCCAGCGTATTGAAACCCAAAAACTAGGGAAGCGTCAGGTAAACTTCAAACTGCGCGATGCAATCTACAGTCGCCAACGCTACTGGGGAGAACCTTTCCCAATTGTCTATGACCCAGAAGGAGTCCCACATGTCTTACCAATCGAGGATCTACCAGTAGAACTACCCGAACTGGAAGACTTTAAGCCTGCGTCGGGTGGCAAATCCCCTTTGGCCCGCAAACAAGACTGGGTTAACTTGCCCAACGGTTGGACTCGGGAAACCGATACCATGCCCGGATTTGCCGGATCAAGCTGGTACTTTCTTCGCTATATGGACAACCACAACGATCAGGCTTTTGCTAGTCAGGAAGCGCTACAATACTGGCAGGATGTCGATATGTATGTTGGAGGAACAGAACATGCCGTGGGTCATTTAATGTATTCGCGATTTTGGCATAAATTCTTATTTGATAAAGGTTTGGTGCCTACCAAGGAACCCTTTCGAAAACTCGTCAATCAAGGCATGATCCAGGGGGTTGTGGAGTCCATTTACCTCGATAAAGAGAAAATTGATGGCCGTAGTCGCTTTGTGAGTGCTCCTATTGCCAAAAAAGAAACTGCAGCGGGGAAATCATTCGTCTCCATCCTGACACACGTGGATTTTGTTCGTGATTATGGATCCGATAACTCCTACCTAGATATAGCCGGTATTCAAGAGTTTATACAATGGCGTCCTGATTTTGCCAAGGCCCGTTTTGAAACTGAAACTGGCTACGTTCAGGATGGCCAATTTACGGCAGTATCTCCTGGTGCTGAAGACGTTAAACTGATCACCCACTCGGAAGTGGGTAAGATGTCAAAAAGTAAATACAATGTGATCAACCCCGACGATGTTGTCGAGCGATACGGTGCAGATTGTTTCCGAATGTATGAGATGTTCCTAGGACCAATCGAGCAATCAAAACCTTGGGATATTCAAGGTATTGACGGGGTATATAAGTTCCTGCGTAAGTTTTACAACTTATTCTTCACGCACGATAACTTTAACGTATCAGATCAGGAGCCTACCCCGGAAGAATATAAGATACTGCATACAGCCATCAAAAAAGTAAGTGCCGATATTGAGCGGCTATCGTTCAATACTTGTATACCCGCCTTCATGGTGGCAACCAATGAATTGGGCAAAGCCAAATGTAACAAAAGAGCGATACTTACTGATCTGGTGCGCCTGATTGCACCTTTTGCACCACATATTGCGGAAGAGCTCTGGCACCAGCTAGCAGAAAAAGGCTCGGTTCATCATGCTACCTATCCTGTTTTAAATGAGGAATATCTAAAAGAAGATAGTATTGATTATCCCATTAGTATTAATGGAAAAAAACGTGCCAATGCCCAGTTTTCGGCTGATGCTACCAAGGAAGAGCTGGAAAAAGCAGCTATCGAACTGGAAGCAATCCAACGCTGGCTGGAAGGAAAAACGATCCGTAAAGTCATCGTAGTACCCGGCCGGATGGTCAATATTGTAGTAGGATAACCAGCACATCCACCAGGTTAAGACTTCTATTATTGGTAGGTATGGTAAAGGCTCCACATGAGTGGAGCCTTTACCATTATCCAGAGCGCCCTATTACATGGAGAGCTAACAATAGATTACCTGATTGCTGAAGTCTCAGCTTTTCGTCTTCTTTCCTTAATTCCTTTTCCTTATTTTGAGGCTAGAACGCAAAAATAATAGGCTACCCAAAAACCTTTTGTGCCTAACCCCCAAATGCTATGAAGATTCGCCTTATCATTTACTGTTTGTGTGCCATTGGGATCAGCAGCCCCATCTTGGCCCAGGATACCATCCCTAATCCGAGCCTATGCAATATGGGACTAATTCTGAATGATGCTACATGTCCTGATGACAAACCACTTTTTTCACCTAACCGCTTTCCGATTCGGGTAACAAATGTGTCTGGGACACAACTTGGTGTGGATGTTTATTTGAAAGAAGTAAGACTTATCATCCGCCATAATTGGGTAAGTGATCTTGATATCGCTCTTGAATCTCCCGGTGGTCAACAGATAGAATTGTCATCCGATAATGGTGGTGGAGATTCCAACTATGGGGATTCGGATAGCTCTGATTGTTCCGGCGTTGTCGTTTTTGATGCTGCTGCTTGTCAATCAATAACCATAGGGAAAGCACCTTTTCTGGAAGGCCCCTATCTTCCAGAAGAATCTCTGACAGCGCTTAATGATAGTATAACGGATCCAAATGGTATCTGGCATTTGTCAATTTGTGACGACTTTGAAGCTGACTCAGGTTATCTGGATTTTATCGAGCTGGTCTTTGCACCTTTAAGTTGCCTACCCATATCGGACCTCGAAATAATTGCTGCGGATACCACTACCATCGTCTTAAACTGGTTGGAAAATCAAAATTGCCAGCAAACTACAACCTTGATTGAGTACGGACCTGAAGGTTTTACCCCTGGGGAAGGTTTGGAAGCGAACGGAGGTACTGTAGTCACTGCGAACTGCCCGCCTTTTGCACTTACCGACCTCGACCCCGAAACAACCTATGACATATACCTTCGTAAAAACTGCGGTGGTACTTTTAGTGGTAACTCATGCGGCACTTCTATACGCACCGGT
>JABSSK010000164.1 GCA_013214265.1 Saprospiraceae bacterium
GAATGGTATATACCGATGATACAATATCCCCATAATCAGCAGCAGCAATCGGATAGGTGAAGGATTGCCCAGGCTCAACCCTAAAATGGGGGGCGATAAGCGTCAGGGGTGCGTCTTCCGAATCCGTACAACCATAGGCATCTCCATCATTAAACGCTACCGTACGGGATTGCCCTAAAGCATCAGTTACGGTTACCGACGTGTTGGGCGAACCAGAAGAAAACAGGGTTCGACTCAAAAAGTAACTCGAATCCCTTTGTCCATCGTTCCAGTTAAATATGTAAGGAGGAACCCCTCCGCTGATGACCTCAGCAACCACTTCGGAAGGTGCATTAACTACCTCAGGACACGCATAATATACTCGCACATCCATTGCATTACTCGGAAGACAAGCCGAAGCAGGCGCTTCCAAGATAGCCATACAACCCGTGTTGTCCGTAACTGTAACCGCAACAGGTTCCGATAGGCCAGATAATAATACACTGGGCTCCGATAAGGTATCTGTTTGTCCTGTATTCCACCGATAAATAAAAGGTGCCGTTCCGTCCGTAATGACCGCTTGATAGGCAGTAATCCTTCCGCATTGATAGGAAGTCAAACATTCAGTCGTGATGGATGCATCCTGAATGGAAGGTTCATTTTGTACAAATGTTTCTATCCGGAAACAAGAAGATATAGGGTCCGTGATGGTTAATTGATAAGTACCTGGTGTAGAAATAGCCAGGGATGACGTTTGTACACCATTACTCCAAGAATACTGGTAATCTGTACGGTTAGCATTGGTTACACCTATCTGTACAGTGGGGTCCTTACAATTTAATTGGTTTTGGAAGCGCTCGTACGCAATGGATTGACCTTGGGTGCCAACCGGTATATTATACGTTTCGTCACAGGTTATTCCGTTGAATACCGTTACGGTATAGTTGCCAGCTTGGGTTACCTGAATGCGGGGTGTTGTATCCCCCGTTGACCATACGTAGCTTAGCATTTGGCTGTCGACTGGAGGAAGTGGCATTAAACCAATCTCAACGGTATCGCTCCCGGAGCAATCCAAATTATCTGTCAATACCGTAAAGAATTCACTACTATTGGCAACTGTAACATTAAATTCTTCAGTAAAAGAACATCGCCCGTTCGATACGATATTTAGGGTGACCAGCCCAGGTTCAGTGATTTCCAATAACCCACCCGGAATGTTACCATTCGCACTTGTGACCTCCCAGATGTTTGGATCTTCGGCTATGATTCCAATGGTTGCGACCGGGTTACTACATGATAATTGATCCTCTATGCGAGTATATGTTTTCTCTGGTTTTAGCGCGACTTGAAAAAAGAAAGAATCCCGACAGATACCATCCGTAACCGTAACGGCAAAGTTACCCTGACTATTGGTTATGATGTTGGAGGTAGAATCGCCAGTGTTCCAATTGAAATGATAATCGGTCTGGGGTCGGCTAATAAATCCTATCCGTGCTGGAAGGTTGGGATCACAGGTCAGGATGTCGTCTAGCCTTTCGGCAAAAGAGAATTCGGGCTGTGCAAATGGGGTTACTACAAAGGATTCTGATGTAGTACATCGGCCGCTGCTGATCGTAAGCACATAAGTGCCAGGCTCCGTTACCGCCAAGGTTGCTGCCTCCGAAGTTGTATCTGACCAAGTGAATCCATAATTGAGATCACTTGAGGTAGCCACTCCTATGGTTGCGGGTTCGCCTGCACAGGTGAAAGGCGTTTCAATACGCTGATAGAATAAGTCACCTCCGTCCTGCTCTTCCACCGAAAAGCCAAAGTTACGCTGGCAACTGCCCTGAACCAAAGTCAGCTGATACAAACCAGGTTGATTCGCAGTACGAGTGAAGGTGGTGGGACCATCAGCCCATGAGGCCATCAAGCCGTTAGGGATCTGATCTAGGTTCAGACCAATAGTTACCGCGGTATCATTACAACCGAATGTGCCATCAATTCTGGAGAAGGAAACCTCAATTTCGGGTTCCTCCACCACAAAAACTAATGTTTCCGCACAGCTGGCTCCAGCCGTAACCGTTAATTCGTACACGCCAGGCAATTCGGTGGTAATCAAATTGGAGGTATCGCCGGTACTCCACGAATAGGTGTAATCCAGATCATTTTCTGGTAAAACACCTATCAGCGCGGTGTTATTGGTACACGTTATCTGATCCTGCACCCGAACCAAATCTTCTAGTCCCTCCAAGGTTGAGATTTGGTAAGTATAGGATTGTACGCATCCGGTAATATTGGTTACTTCAACGGTATAAGTACCAGCAGGTACATCACGTAAAATACGATTGGTATCGCCCGTACTCCACAGATAGGTAAAGGTTCTAATGGGATCGGGGTTAAGCGTGATCGACCCATCCTGATTACCGCATGTCGCTTGCGTAATATCAACGGTGCGTATAAAATTATCGAGGGGCTCCGGGTTGCCATGAATACTGACTATACTGAATACTTCTGCCATCACACCATTATCGTCAGCTACGGTGGTGGAATAAAGGCCGGGTTCTAGCCCCGATACTTCGGCACCACCAGGAAAATGGCCATTCGGACCTGACCAGGCATAAGCAAAAGGCGCTTGCCCAACCAATGGATGGATCGTAATGGTACCAGCAGTATTACCACATGCCGGATCGGTATCGATGGTAACATCAAGAGATAGGGCATTATCGGCTTCAATATAGATACCTCCTGTCTCCATCTTTGGGGTCTGAATGACTGGTGAGGTATAAAGGGAAGGATCAACATAAATTTCTGTTGTCAACACTTCATTACTAAAAGCAACCGACTGGAAACCTGGTGGAGCTTCTGCCGATACCATAAAACATATTTCCATTATGGTTGTACTGTCAGGCAGACTTAAAGTAAAAGGCTCCCGTAACGGAATCCAGGACATTCTGATTTGTCCATTAGCGGCATTGCCAATGTTGAAATCAGCAGCGTCCAGATCCCGTAATTGAAAGTTTTGGATACCGGAAAATACGAGGTGGTCAGCGTTCCATTGCATTCCCCATTGCATGCCTTGAATATCCTGAAATTGGGATACCCGAACGGGTAAACATACCGTTTCGCCGGTCGTAGTTCGGGTCGTTTCGAGGGTTAAACTAACCTCAGGTTGTTGTTGCCCGTGTAATGGTAGGGTAAGAACTGATACTAGGAATAGTAGAAGTATACGATTCATGAGATAATATTTGGGATTTAAGGGACTAAAATAATAACCCAGACTGTATTTACCTATTCGTTTTTCCGTGGGTGGTGTTGGTAGCGCCAAATATCATTCAGCTGGCACTTACCAATAGCCGAATGCTCTTCAGCAATTTCAGGAAAACAGGCCTTTAAAGTGGGCATACTGATTAATAAACGTAAGTTTTGAATAAAAGGTACTTCCTTTATGCTGATTAGGGTATGCTTTCTCTGGGAATAGCTAGCAATGCATTCGCGCAAGGCCTTTCTCCTTGTGCATCAAAGTTCCTGTTATCTGATGGATGATTGATGACTCCCTGGTTACGCAAAAACAAGGTGGTCGAGCCACCGCCATCCAGATTGATAGCATCCCAACAACCAAGGTCTTGTACCAGTTGTATGACCTCAACCAGAGACATTCCTTTGGCGCGGGTATGCCGGCCATCAATCGTAATGAAATATACCCGATTGCGGTTATCTGTACATAAACAGGATCGGGGGTGCCGGTCGTTGTTAAAATCCCGGTTGTCGAGGGGCTGGATTTTACCTTTGCGTAACAACAATGGGCCCGTAACTAAAACATCACTATACCTTTTTTTGCGTTCGATACGCTTTCCGGATCGTATTTTTAGTTGGCCTGGTTTAGTGATAACTATTGCACCTTCCAAAATCTCATTGCCTTGTTGGATAAGTCTTTCGGTGGTTTGATGAATGTCCTTATTGTCCGCTCGTAAATAAGTAACTGAACCACCGCGCTTCATGTCAAAAAAACCTCCGTTAATTGCTGCCGTTGCATCTGCTGACCAAGCCAGGTCACTAGTACGTACGAGCGTATCGGTAACCCAAGCCAGATCAAAAGAATATTCTTTAGGGCCGAACCGGAGGTATTGGACAAACTGAGGTTGGCCATATACCGAATCGGTCGTAGGGTAGGCCCACGACAGTCCTTGAGAAAAAGGACGCATAGCAAATTGAGGCGGCTGAGCAAGCATTACCCATCCCATACAGGTTAAGGTTGCCAGCACAATATATTTTTTCATAAGCAGATATTTTTGATCATAATTCTCCTTGGTGTTTGTTGGCTCTGCTCATATTGATCCATGGTTGAGGCCATCCAATAAATAGATCGTAAAAAAATAGCATACATGGTAAATTTAGAAAATACCTTTATTTCCTCTACGGCTAAAACGGGGATGCCGGTCTGACCTCTCGCGGTTAATACGCCGCTATTTCTTTCCTAAATTCTTGTTCTCAGGGATTACCCCTGCCGGAGCGCAATCTTCTATACTGGAAGATGCCCAGCAATTAGCACCCATCATGGAATCTCTATTCGTATAGTAACATAATATTCCCATAATCGTAAAAGGGTATAAGATGATTAGCAGCCTTTACTGTCTTTACTCTTTTGTAACCCTCGGTTCTTGCTGGTTTATTACTTACGTGTAGCTGATGAAATGTTGTACACTAGTGTCATTTTATCTTATCTTAAGAAAAGTAACTTATATGGTCATTTTGTGCTGCATTTATTTGTTATTACAGAAACACTTCAACACTATTTAATAATCATGCTATAAATTCCTCGGATACATATGGTGTAGAATGTTGAACAAAACAAGTAGAAGACCAGATGTGCCAGTCTTCAATTATTCATCTATATTAGGAAATTCCTTTATTTATGTTTGAGAATACAACCCTTTTGATAACTCATTACAACCGCAGTGCTTCCTTGGTGAAATTATTAAAAGCACTCAATGATTATAAAATTCTCTTTAAAGAAATAATCATTTCTGATGATTCCAGTCATCAGGAGCATCTGGATGCTATTCGTTCGGTGCACTCAACATATAATTTTACGCTTTTAGAAAGTAAGACAAATGGTGGTCTCGGCTACAATCTAAACAAAGGTATTGATGCGGTTAAAACGGAATATCTTTTGTACATACAAGAGGACTTTTATCCGACGGATCTTTTTTTTGATCGACTGGAAGAAGCGCATAACATACTAAAGGAAGATCCTAATATCGATCTTGTAAGGTTCTTCTCTTATTTCAAATTGCCTTTTCAAAGACCTTACAGTGATCACTTCTCTACTATTGATTTTCATTTCTTTGCATTAAATAACAAACAGTTTCACATCTATAGTGACCATCCGCACTTACGACGTAAAAGCTTTACTGATAAATTCGGTACCTATCCAGTTGGTCAGCGTCCAGATAAAACGGAATATTGGATGGTCATTAAATTTTTACAACGAAAAGGCAAAGCACTCATCATCAATGATCACCAATCTCTGCTCAGACTAAATAACGACGAGGAAGGTAGTACCTACCAAACCAATTATTGGAGACAATCCAATCGTTTCTTTGTAGTCTGGTTGCGTAACCTTTACCGATTCGTAAAATACCGATTTAACTATCTAACAATGTCCCACCCTTATGATTTAAAGGATTGATTATCCTGTTAAAAACCGAACCGTCATTATATTTTTTGCGTTCGATACGCTTTCCGGATCGTATTTTTGGTTTGCCTTATTGGATAAGTCTTTCGGTGGTTTGATGAATGTCCTTATTGTCCGCTCGTAAATAAGTAACTGAACCACCGCGCTTCATGTCAAAAAAACCTCCGTTAATAGCTGCCGTTGCATCTGCCGATCAAGCCAGGTCACTAGTACGTACGTATCGGTAACCCAAGCCAGATCAAAAGTAGATTCTTTAGGGCCGAATCGGTCGAAGGGTAAGCCCACGACAGTGGTTGAGAAAAGGACCCATAGCAATTGGAGGCGGCTGAGCAAGCATTATCATCCCATTCAGGTTATGGGAGCCCGCACAAAATATTTTATCATAAGCAGATGTTTTTTAACCTAATTCTCTTTTGTGTTTGGTCGCTCTATTGATAATGACAAATTGTTGAGGCCATCCAATAAGTGGGCCATAAAAGGTAAAAAGCAGGCATAGTAAATTTAAAAAATACCTATATTTCCCATACGCTAAAACCTGTGTGCATGTCTGGCTTCTTGCGTTTGGTACTCTGCCATTTCTTTTTTTATCTCTCGTTCTCAGGGATTACCCCTGCCATGGCGCAATCTTCTATGCTGGAAGATGCACAGCAATTAGCAGATGTGCTGAAAAGCCTGGATAGTCTGCAAACTATTGTTTTGCTGGAAGGTGCGGATCCAATATATGATTGGAATGGACGATCTGGCTCCATTTCTGGCAACACATTGCTGCTCCAGAAACCTGGGCGATACAGTTTTCGGGCCAGCGCAGATCAAATAATGACGATTACCGTTTCGTACGGCAATAAAGAGATACGCTTGCAATCCCCCGGTACAGCTGAGTTGTTGTTTTCCCCTGAGCGCAGTGATTTGTATAGTGATCATCCAGAAGCAGTACCTGCTGTAAATCAGATGCTCGATCACTTTCCGGAAGCCTTTTATGTGTTGACGAAATACCTCGGTTCCGATCATGACCCTACAGCTCTAAAAAGGCTGCTGGCGAATCCTTTCTTTTCGCCACAACTTGGGCCGTGGTTACCCAAGGAATCCTTATTGCGGGATCGGTTGCGTACCCACTCTCTTAAGGAGCGAAGTAGGTCTGATAGCGAAACGGCGCTGGCTAGTACCATCAACAAACCGGTGAAAGCTTCTGTTTTTGCACCTACAGTTCCCACAGCACCAGAGCGGCTACAAGCAGCCAGCGAGGCATTATACGCCAGCCAGGGCGGCATCCTGTCCGGAGGTATTGATCAGACAGCACTGATTCGGGGCTTAGCTACTTTTATTGAAAAAAGAGCGCAAGAGGAACTCAATATGCTTTTTCTGGAAAGAATGCGGAAAAAGCTGGAAACAACGCGTTTTGGGTTACTTTTTCCAAATACCCTGACGTTGTTCACTCAGTTTGAGATCGATCAATACCATATGCTACTGGATAACGCGTATCCTTACTTTCAACGCGATTTACAAGGAATAGGGCGTAATTTTCCGCGACTTTTGCGCAACGATACTACCTTGCAACATCTGCGGTATAACCCCAATGTTCTGAATGCAGCTCATTTTCTAGAGCTGACCAATCTGGCTTTGCTTGGAAATGAAATGGATTCTATTCTGCGCCGAGCCAATCAAATTTACGCTACAGAGCAAGGAACCATGCAAGGGCTATGGCGCAGTACGTTTGCGCAACAAATCCGAGCCACTAATTTTCAGCAAGACTTTCTTACGCCCATTCATGACTTGGTAACTGGTTGGAATACACAAGAAGCGTCCATCCGTCAAGTGATGGATACCTTATCCAACTATACTAAGCCTTCTGTTCTGGGGCCCCAAATTGTGGAAACTGCAGAATGGGATATCCTGCGGCAACGGCTTGCTGCTTTGGATGCTCAGATAGCCAACGAGCAGTATTTTTTGCAGCGGGATCGGACCCCGACCTGGGATCGGTTCAGTGAATTGGTTCAGCTATTTGCGCAATCCGATCCGGCTTTACTTTTTGCGGAAGCACAACTATCAGACTACAACCGATATATTGGTCGAATGCAGAGCGATTCCCTTTTTGCTGCCGAATTGGTAAGGTTAGCAGAAGAGGTGCTTTCAGGGCAATTGGTGTCCTACCAGGATGAAGCGTTAGCTTCCGCAAAAAAAGGCTTCGATGAGCTGTCACAAATTTTATTGGAAGCGGAAGCCTTGCGGCAAAAAGGTTTGGTAGAACGAGGGCTTCGACTGCTGCAAATTGATTATTTCCTCAAGCAAGGAATCGACGAAGAGTTAGCTTTCTGGAGGGAAAGTCAAGATACGATTCGGGAAAGTACCGACACATTGGCCCTGCGGTTTTTTGAATCGGTACTGGTGAACGACGCGAATACGACCCGCATGGACAATATCACCAACGGATTTCTGAACTCTACTCTGCCGCTTACTTTTAATCCTAAACTATCAGATCAGTTTAGTGAGATCGAAGCTTTTCAGGACAGTTTAATGGTAATACTCATGCCACACACGGATCGATTAGCTCAGACAACTCAGAAAGTGAAAGGGAGCACATCATTTGGGGGGATAGCAGCAGCGTGGGAAAGCATTAAAGAAAAAGTAGTTCAGAAATTCAGCATGGTGGCTCAGGATGCTGATCCGGATGCGATTGATTTGTTACAGACCGAAATAGCAGATGTGTATTCAAGCTTGCTGTCGCGGGATATTCAATCGCCAGAGTCGACAGTGGATGAAAGCCACAATCCTTTTTTGGCAAAAGCCAGTGTCTTACACAATAGGCCACCATTTAGCCTTCCCGGTGACCTGCTCCGCCAACGCCAGCATCTGAATGAAGTGGATCGACAATTGGTGCTATTGCAAGCGGAGCGTGTGAAACAACGCAAAAATCTTGATCAGGAGCTGGATAAAAAAGCCAATTATGCCTTTCTTCGAGCCAAAGAGAATGCACATAACCTCAAACGCATATCTGACCTGACCTTAGCTCTGGTGGAATCCTTCCAATATCAGGATACGATCATGGTTGCGGAACAATTATCTGTTAGGCGCCAAGCGGAGTCAACGGCAATGGAAACTACAACTTCGGGTAACCAGACGACTCCTAGCCTCAGGGATACGATCGTTACTCAAGTTAGGTTGATACCAAAGGTTCAGCGTTGGATTACACTAGAAAAATTGGATACCGTCATGAATGACCCTATGCTACGACGAGCTTTTCTAGGTTTGTTGTACCAGAGAGTATCCGCAATAGAAGGGTTATCTATCGATCCGGCAACCTTGGGGCTTTTGGCTGTCCAGACGGTAGAGCTGATCGATGCAACCCATAAGGCGCGAACCAAAGCGATGGCTGCTCGGGACAGTACCGGCAAAGCGGAATTGGTTCATTTCTTACCCGTAGCGAGAGGGGTGCTGCGTTTGTTTTCTGTTATTCTGGACGTTCCGGTGGGTGGACAAACCGTTGCCGAACAACTGCAACTGGAAGGAGTGAATGCCATTTTGGATAATACCCTGGGAACATATGAGTACTTGGCACAGGAAGATTACGGGCAGGCACTAACCTCAACCATGGGGCTGTACCAAGCTTTTGCACAAGATGAGCAGGAACGTAAATCGGATCGGGTGGAAGCGTACCAACTACAGCAATCGATTCTGCGGTATGGGCATTTTGCGGCCGATATGGTTCAGGCTACAGCATCGGATGAAGTACAATCTATCCTTCAACAATACGCTACACCGATTGGAAGCTCACGCCAAAAAAGATCAAATAGCCTGAATGTATCTTTAAATGCTTATGTTGGCCCTTCCTTGGCGTTTGAAGGGGCTATTGGAAAGGTGGAAGGTGCACGCTCTAGCCTGGTGGGGTCATTATCAACACCGGTGGGATTGGCATTTAGTTGGCGAACGGCGCAACCCAGAAAGGATAATCTGATCTTTCGATCATGGACAGCTTTTGCTTCATTTCTGGATGTAGGTCCCGTAGTTTCCTATAATTTTCGGGAAGGCGCGTTGGCTGCCACACCCGCATTACAGTTTAAAGATTTTATTGCACCAGGGGTATTCCTCTTTTACAACGTACCCCGAAGCCCATTTTCAGGGGGAATGGGGTATCAGCAAACCGCAGCTAAACGCGCCATAAATGCAGATGGAATCGAGTCAC
>JABSSK010000165.1 GCA_013214265.1 Saprospiraceae bacterium
GCCTGTGGGGGGCCGCAGGGATAAGTGGCGCATCAAGGACCGGCGCATCGGGTGGCTATTATATGCCGGGGGCATACGTACAAGAGGTGGCGCGTGCTCAGACTAGCCAGCTCCCCGACCCCTATGATCCTGCTCCAATTGCCCGAGGAATAGGTGTTTATTATACAGCCTTAACCTGGGGTGGTATCAGTTTTGCTATACTGGAAGACCGCAAGTTTAAGACAGGGCCACAGCCACATATGGCTAAAATTATGGCTGGTCAGACTCAGGAAGAGCTAAAAACATTGGACCCCGCAGCATTTGATATGGAAAATGCTGTTCTGCTTGGAAACAGGCAAATTGAATTCCTCAGAGATTGGACCGATGACTGGGAAGCAGCAAAAATGAAAGCAGTACTTTCACAGACTATATTTTGCGCTTCGGCCAATTTATCCCAAAACTGGAAAAAGGAAGGTCCACCAATAGTAGGAATCCGATTTGATTTCGATACCAATGGATGGCCTCAATCCGGAAGGAATCGAGCTCTAAGTGAAATTCGCAAAAGTTTTTCCATCATGATCGCTGGTGATCAACATCTTGGCTCCGTGATCCAGCATGGAATCAACGACTGGAATGATGCCGGCTATTCTTTTGCTTCCCCCGGTATTGCCAATTTATGGACGCGAAGCTGGAAACCCGACAAACCAGGGAAAAATAAAAAACATGGTGCTCCTGACTACACAGGAGAATTTCTAGATGCTTTTGGTAATAAAATAACCTACTACGCGGCTGCGAATCCCTCTGAAAGCCCTGATCATCCTGATGTGAACCAGCGTCTAACTACTCGTGCAGCCGGGTTTGGCGTGATCCGATTCAAAAAATCAACCCGTGACATCACCTTTGAATGTTGGCCTAGAAACGTAGATATAACGCATCCAAAAAGCAAACAATATGATGGTTGGCCCATAACGATTTCCCAATTTGACAATTTCAATATCCACGATGGCTTCACATTACCTACCCTCAATATTTCAAAGAAAGATCAGGTCGTTACCGTAACGGATACCCAAACAGGAGAGATTATCTCTTCCGTACGAATCCTAGGAACAGCATACCAGCCTAAAGTATACAAGAAAGGAATATATACCATTACTATTGGGGAAGGCGAAGCCAAAAAAATACTGGAAAATATTACATCAGGAAAGTCATTGACCACCATATTGAAGGTGTTCATTACCGAATAGAATAAGATTAACAGATACCGTACATGCGTAAATAAGAACTGAAAATGATTACCCTACAGCGATTAAGCAACAACGCATAATCCGGGTGGTTTGACATCAAAAAACTACCTATCAGTTGGGTAATGGATTAGGATGAAAATAACTATTGGTGCAAAACACGATTCGAATCGTCTGAGGAACCAATAGGATCATTTAACCATCATCAAAAAAATAATCTAATGATACGATACCTCCTTCTATTCATTCTGATTTGGGTAAGCTTTACATCCCTTCAGGCGCAAGTAAAAATCACCGAGACGCAAATGGTAATTCCTACCTATATGGTTCAAGATGCTGATCCTAATCCTCATTTTTTTAGGGGAGAACGCTATCAGGGCGCCTCCAGAGTGGTTTATCCTTATCCTATGATTGATCACTTTACAGATAAGGTAATGGATAAATCCTACACCGCCATCATTCTCGAAAATGAATATATTGAGATATGCGTAATTCCTGAGTTTGGGGGTAAATTGTACTACGCAAAAGATAAAACCAATGACTACTACTTTATGTACCGTAATCGAGTGGTCAAACCCGCTCTGATTGGTATGACCGGTGCCTGGATATCAGGGGGAATAGAATGGAACGTTCCTCATCATCATCGAGCCTCCACATTTTCTATGGTTGACTATACCATCGAAGATGGTACCGATGGTAGTAAAACCATTTGGGTTGGCGAGACCGAACTCCGTGATAATATGAAGTGGACAGTGGGGCTGACCCTGTTCCCTCAGCAAGCATGGGTGGAAGCAACGGTTAAAGTAATGAATACTACGCCTAATAAAAACACCATGCTTTTTTGGGCTAATGCTTCAACCCACGCGAACGAAGACTATCAGATCATTTTCCCTCCCCAAACCCAGTATGCTACCTACCATAAAAAGAATCAGTTCACAGAGTGGCCCATTTCACGTCAAATCTATACTGGTGGTGACTTCCGAAAGGGGGTAGATATCAGTCAGTGGAAAAACCATTCCATTAGTTCCTCTTTCTTTGCTTGGGAATCCCAGAGTAACTTTGTTGCTGGTTATGATCATAATAAAAAAGCAGGCACTGTTATCTTTGGAAATCCACATACGAACCCAGGGGCCAAACTGTGGTCGTGGGGGAATAATGATTTCGGTTTACTCTGGAATGATATCCTGACGGATAACGACGGTCCGTACGTAGAATTAATGTTTGGTGCTTTTTCTGATAATCAGCCTGATTATTCTTGGCTTCATCCTTATGAAACCAAAATTTCAAAAATGTACTTTATGCCTTCCCGTGATCTCCCATCTGTTAAAAAAGTTAACAAAAATGGTATACTCGATCTGGAAATAGAAGGCACCAAAGCCCAAATAGGTGTATATGCAGCTCGCCCTCTACAGGACGCTACCATTATACTCACAAAGGGACAAAATGTACTTTTTACCGATCAAGTGAATATTGGACCGCATCAGGCTTACCATGTGAGCGTTACCACCCAACCACCAGCAGAGGGTCAGTATGCATTGAGTTTATTATCTTCTAATGATGACACCCTGATCCGATACACAGCTCTACCAAAACAAAATAAACCCATGCCACCAACGGTCAAGGCCCCAAAAAATCCGGATGCCGTAGGTACCGTGGATAGCCTATTTTACGTGGGCATGCGTTTGCAGCAATTTCACGAGCCTCAGATTGACCCAAAGGAATATTACCTTCGGGCCCTCGAATTAGACCCGGATCATGTAAAATCAAACCTCCATTTAGGTATCCATTATTACCAACGCGGAATGTATGATCAAGCAGCGCCTTATATTCAGAAAGTAGTGGACCGAAATACCTTTGATTACACCACAGCAGAAGATGCAGAAGGCCTATATTATGCAGGGCTAATTCAGCTCAGAAAAGGCAATACAGCCGAAGCATATAAGCTATTGTATAAGGCGACTTGGGATTATGAATGGGCAACACCCGCACACTATCAATTGTCCCTGATCCGGTTGCAATCAGGCGACTTAGAGGAAGCTCTGTTTCACCTGAATGAAATCTTATCACCTAATCAGCGAAATCTTGATGCTCTCTCAACTCAGGAAACCGTCCTACGGCGAATGGGTAAGAACGAAGAAGCACTACGGGTATCCCATAAAATCTTGGCTATCCACCCTTTAAATCTGAGGGCTCATTATGAGCAGTCAAAATTAAACGGTTCCACCCTATCTGTACATAACGTGAAGGATATTGCAGCCTCAGGCTATCAGGCTTATCTTGAAGTGGCTACTAAGTATGGTACTGAGGCTTTTTATGAAGAAGCATTGGAAATACTTAACATGTGTATCAACGCCCAAGATAGCGCCCTACATAGTAGTCCCGTGTTATATTATCTATCCGCTTATTATCAGGCCCAACTTGGACAAGAACAAGGCAGTAAAAACAACCTAGCAATAGCCCTTGGTTTGCCTGTCGAAGGGTGTTTCCCTTATAGGTACCAAACCCATAAAGCACTAAAATGGGCATTAGATATGCAAGAAGATGCCAAAACACTACTTTATTTGGGTAATCTGATTTATGATCAGCAGCCTGAACAAGCCATCAAGTTCTGGACAGCTGCCGAACAGAAAGATAATAGCTTAGCTATGGTCAATAGAAATTTAGCTTTCGCGTATGCGTATGCTCGAAAAGACTTCAACCAAGCAGCAATACATATTGATCTAGCTATTCGCAAAAACAGTACTGACCCACTTTATTTCACAGAACAGGATGCGTACCTGGCAGCTATTCATGCCCCTATAGCCCAGCGACTGGCGCGGCTGGAAGCCCATAAATCAGTGGTTTTAAGCAGTAACCCATCGGCTAGCGCATACATGAAATTATTGGTTCTCAATGGTAAGTATCAAAGTGCAATGAACCTTTTGAACACCTACCATTTCCGGACCCTAGAAGGTGATACCAAAAGAGCTTACGAATACTGGATTTATACACATTTGGCACAAGCTGCAGCTCATATGCACCAAAGAAATTTTGAAAAAGCAAAACAGATTCTTGATCACAGTCTATCCCGTCCAACAAACATTGATGTGCCTATCCACGACCTGGAACTAATAGTTCATTATTTTCAAGGCTTAATTGCAGCGCAATCCGGTGATCATCAAGCTGCAAAAAAAGCATTTACGCACGTAACAAGCGGAGAAAATAAGAATCAGGATATCAAACTATTTGCGGGACTAGCATATCAGCAGTTAGGGGATAAGGTCAAAGCTAAATCCATTTTTGAAGCCTTGACAACCAGAGGTCAGCAACTATTAATTGACATGGAAGAAGTGGACTTCTTTGACCCTTTTTCATCCTCTTCTCCAGAAAATTTAGAAAAAGAAAACCAAGCTAAAGCTAATTACCTTATAGCACTTGGCCATGTTGGAACAGGGGAAAAAGCGGAAGCTATCGCACACGCTAGAAAAGCGATCACCCTCGATAATACATTGGTAGCACTTACCTTCAGGTTAGGATTAACCGACTCTATTATGGATGCTTATAAATAAGCTATTAGGAAGCCAAACTATGGATGTTCAAAAAAGTCTTATACCCAAAAAGGTAATTAATTGCCAGGTTTGATCTTAGATTCATTTCTTGAACTTTAATACTGAAGTGCAAGAAATGAATCCAGATCGCTCCTAACTTTTAACTGATTTACTTCGGGAAAAAATGGTACGAATTGCAGGGTAGCGCTTCTGGTTATTTTCCACAACTTATAAAAAAGACATTCTAATTTTTCACCTATCTAGAGATGATATTCTGAACCTCTTAATGAGAACGGCACTGTCCTGACTCTACAATCCATTCGATTTATATTTCAATACGCAACTGTGGGTACTTAGCCCCTAAATGTGCCAAGGCGTTTCTATCATTTCAGGTCAAGAACAAAAACTCATCTTTATAGTGGAAACTCAGGCTATTTCGAATTCGTACAACAACTAGAAAAAACCCTCCACTTTACTCGCTTCCCTCCTATCCTGTCATAGAATTGTTAAACCCAAATCATTAGCCACTTATTCGTGTTAAAAACCAAAATACCACGAAATTTTACAGGATAACGACACAACAGCCAAACATAAATCACTTTTTTGCATAAAAAAACGTAATTAAATTTTGTCTGCAATCTTGAATTTTAGTAAATTAAATAGCACTACAATACTTTACAGCAAAAGAAACAATCCCATTCCTGCAATCAAATGAATTATGCTTCTATTGTTGATGAACACAAATTAAGGTTATGAAACTAGAGTACAAACCTATTGAAAAAGACACGCTGGATATTATTTATGTAAAAAGAACAAATCAACCTTATCGGGGTATGAACTGGCATTTTCACCAGGAATTTGAATTGATCTACTTTCTAGAAGGCCACGGGATGCGAATAGTCGGTGACCATATTTCAAACTTCAACCAAGGTGAATTAGTACTGGTTGGTGGGTGGCTCCCACACCTTTGGAGAAATGATCCTAACCATGCAAAGGGTACAAATTCTGATTTTATTATCGTTAAGTTTTTGAAAGAATTTAAGGGGATTGATCTCTTTTCCATTCCTGAGTTATCTCGAATCAATAAGCTATTGTATAATTCACGTCGTGGATTGTTGTTTCCTCAGGACGTTTTACCACAGGTGCATCATCTCATGATACAATTAAGCAACTGTAAGTCCTCTGAGAAGTTCATTATTTTCATTCAGATCCTCCACATACTATCACAGGTTGATAATTATCAATGCTTAGCTAATCCAGAATTTGTATCACCTAGTCATGCCAATCATGAGAATCGATTACAAAAGGTTATTAATTATGTTTTCAGTAACTATGATAGAAACATTACGCTCGAAGAGATCGCGGGTGTTGCATTTATGACGCCACCAGCTTTTTGTCGTTTCTTTAAAAACAGAATCAACAAAACTTTTTTCCAGTTCCTCAATGAATTTCGGGTTGGAAAATCCTGTCAATTGCTCATTAATGGGGAAAAAAATATCAAGCAAATCTGCTACGAAGTGGGTTTCAATTCCCTAACCAATTTTAACCGAGTATTCAAAAGCTACAACCACAAATCCCCGTCTGAATACCGTGCTATTTATAGATCCATTAACCAACAGGATGTTTAATAAACCCATTATTTCCCTGTCATAAAATGCTCTACTTATACAGTTAAAATTCGGTCAATATAAGTTAATTACTTGCTGTTCTTACTCTGCTTAGCGTTTTATTTTTGTTACAAGCGGCTGTATTGTACTCTTTCATTAGACTCCGCTTTCTAATTGTAACTATAAATGCAATAGAATGAAAATAGCCCAAGTAGAGACATATATTCTTTCTCACTACCTCGATGGGAGTTTTTTCTTTTCTCAATGGAGCTACAGTGAGAGGCGAATTTGTATTGTTAAAATAACTACTGATGACGGTCTTGTTGGTTGGGGTGAAGGCTATGGTCCAGCAGATATTATTCAATCAGGTATTAAACACTTAACCCCCAATTTAATTGGAAAAAACGCCATTCAAAACGAAACGCTATGGTTTGACTTAGATCGTAAGTCTTTAGATTTTGCGCGCCGAGGCGTTTTAACCGCATCTATAAGTGCACTCGACATTGCGCTTTGGGATATCAAAGGAAAATATCTGAACTTACCTGTTAGTGTGTTATTGGGCGGACAGCATCGAAAAAGGGTCGTGCCCTATGCAACAGGGCTTTATTTCTCGAAGGAGAACCGTTTACCCAAAAGGCTTGCGGAAGAGGCAAAAGATTATGTCAAACAAGGTTTTCGAGCTATCAAGATGAAAGTTGGGTTATCCATTGAAAATGATATCCAACACATAAAGCATGTACGCAACGCAATTGGGGACACCCCGCTAATGATTGATGCCAATCATGCTTACTCCCTCCGCGAGGCTTTGCAACTGGCTAGAATGGCAGAACCCTACAATATAAGTTGGTTTGAAGAACCCGTTTCACCTGAATACTACCACCAATACAAACAGTTACGGGAAAGAACATCCATTCCTATTGCTGGTGGAGAGTGTGAATACCTCCGATTCGGATTTTATGAGCTGCTAAAAAATAATTGTCTCGATATTTTACAGCTTGATATTTGTGCTTCCGGAGGCTTAACCGAAGCCAAACGAATTGCTACGCTGGCAAGTACTTTCGGGGTTGAAATTGTTCCCCACACCTGGGGTACTGGTATTGCTTTTCATGCTGCCCTGCATTTTATTGCCAATTTAGAACCTACTCCTGGTAGGCTTTATCCACCTGATTTTTATATCGAATACGACCGAACCGAAAATGCGATTCGTGAGCGTCTGACTCGCCCATCGCTTCATATGGAAAATGGATATATTAATATCCCTCAATCCCCAGGCTTAGGCATTGAAGTCAATGAAGATGCACTACACGAATTTCAAGTAACACACACCAGTAAAGTATACTCCTTCAGTAAGGGTAGCAAACATATTTAATCGCATAAAGGCTTCTGCTATGGATTTTGGATATTTACAAATGTATCTCGACGGCCAACTGGTCGATGCAGTAAACCATGCACGCCACACCGTTACTTGCCCTGCCAACGAAGAGCCTATTGCCACTATCGCTTGGGCTGACCAAGCAGATGCTGAACGGGCAATCCAATCGGCAAAAAAAGGTTTTAAGCAATGGTCCGCTCTGTCTCTAGCCGAAAGGACCAACTGGATGCTACGCCTCCGTGCAGCCATCTTGGAAAAAGAAGATCACTTACGGCAAGCCATTATCCACGAAATGGGAAAAACCTACGCTGGTTCCTATGAGGACATTGAAGCTCTTGCCAACAGCTTAGAATGGTACCCTTCAGCTATGAAAAATTTACGCGAAGAGCAGATCCCAGATTATGAGAATACCCATCACCACAAAATTGTGCAGCAACCAGCAGGAGTGGCTGTAGCTTATTTGGCTTGGAACTTCCCTTTACTCAATGCCGGGTTTAAAATCGGCCCCGCGCTGGCTGCAGGCTGTAGCCTTATTCTGAAACCCTCCGAAATATCGCCTGTCTCAGCCTATCTACTCGGGCAAATATTGCATGATATTCAGTTCCCTCCCGGTGTAATTAATATTCTTTGTGGGCCGCCTGAAATGGTAGCTACAACCCTTTCAAAAAGCCAAATACCCAGTGTCATTACCATGATAGGCTCTACCCGTACTGCCCAAAGGGTGATTTCTGATAGTGCAACCTCCATAAAAAAATTGAGTATGGAGTTAGGTGGGAATGCCCCTTTTATAGTATTCGCAGATGCCGATATCGAAGCGGCACTCGATCTGGCCATAGGTATTAAATATGGCAACACAGGGCAGATCTGCGTAGCTGCAAATCGTTTTTTTATTCAAGAGCCGATCTACAAAACATTTATAAAGGCTTACGTTGAAAGAGCCAAAGCACTCCAGTTGGGCTTTGGGAAAAACGAAAACCCCGACATGGGACCCCTAGTCAGTCAGGCCGCCCAACAGCGAATGGTCGGTCTGGTGGAAGATGCTGTCACTCAAGGGGCTACGCTACATACTGGTGGCCGTATTCCGGAAGGATTCGACAAAGGATACTGGTTTGAACCTACCGTTCTGTCGGAAGTAACCCCTAACATGCGTATGTATACTGAAGAAATTTTTGGTCCTATTGCTGGCTTCCTTAAGTTCGAGTCAGAACAAGAAGTTATCGATATGGCAAATGATACGGAATATGGATTGGCTTCCTACCTTTTTACAAATGATCACAAACGCGTTGAGCGTTTCTCCCGAGACTTACAATTTGGAGAAGTCCAGATAAATGGTGTGAAATATGCCATCTATCTGCCACATGGAGGCATAAAGAATAGTGGTATAGGTCATGACTGTTCCCACCTTGCGCTTGATGATTACCTCGTCAAAAAGCGAGTTACCATTACCCTTTAACAAACGAATATAAACTAAGCCATATGGACGCTTTTTTACCTTTCTTGCTCGTCATTTTTGCCAGTATTTTTCAAGGTAGCTTTGGGTTAGGTATGAAATATATGGCACCCCTTAAATGGGAAGCCTGGTGGTTGGTCCATGCTACTATTGCCATGATAATTTTCCCTATGACGTGGGCCATTATTGCTGTACCAGACTTGTTTGGCATCATTGCTGAATCGCCAGCAAGCGCTATACAGTTGGGTATGCTGTTTGGCTTTTTATGGGGTGTGGGAGGTATATTATTTGGCGTGAGTGTACCCTATATTGGTTTGTCCCTAACGATGGGTATTGTAATGGGCTTAGCTGCTTCTGCGGGTTCTTTAATCCCTTTCTTTCAAATGGAAAATGCAACGCAAAACCCATCCTTTTTTTACGTATTAGGTGGTGTTGCTCTCATGCTGGTTGGTGTTGCTATTACGGCGAAAGCTGGAATTGACCGGGATCGCCAATCTGCTCAAGAAGACACCTCCAAAAACATATCTAAAGGCATTCTAATCGCAGTGGTTTGTGGCCTTTTATCCGCTTTGCTCAATGTAGGGTTTGCAAATGCTACCCCCATTGCCAAAACAGCAGAAGCATCCGGAGTAATCACCCGCAACAGTAGCT
>JABSSK010000166.1 GCA_013214265.1 Saprospiraceae bacterium
CCCCTAATGAATCCAGATCATATCGCCTATGCTTTCTCCCAACTTAAAAAAGAAGGGAAAGTCCTGCATTTTGGGGTTTCAAACTTTACACCCAGCCAGTTTTCTATGCTCAATAGCCGGTTCCCTTTAGTAACTAATCAGGTTGAAGCGCATCTTTTGCACCGCACTCCTTTTCTGGATGGGACGCTGGATCAGTTGATCGAAAAAAAGATACGCCCACTGGCCTGGTCCCCTTTGAGTGGCAAACAGCTGTTTGTCAATGAGCCAGATAAACAGATACAATCGATCCGCGATGTAGCTACGGAAATCATGGGAAAAAGAAATTCGCTTTATAGCCTAGATCAAATTTATTTGGCCTGGATCTTAATGCACCCATCGGGTATTTTACCTGTCTTAGGCACTACCCGTAAAGAACGAATGGATGCTGCTATCCACGCATTAGAAATTGAACTGACACAAGAAGAATGGTTCGCTTTATGGTCGGCTGCTGAAGGGCAGGAAGTGCCCTAAAGTTAGGTTGTTCCTTGCCCAGTAACCCTATTAAATAAGATTTTTTACCCCCAAGTAGAAAGCCCGTATCCGCAGGGGCGAATCCGGGCTTTACGAGGTGGAGGTAGACGGAGTCGAACCGACGACCTCTTGCATGCCATGCAAGCGCTCTAGCCAGCTGAGCTATACCCCCAAGAACTGGAGAACCTCTATTTCTAATATCTTGGCGTTTTGGTTCTCTTTTTACTCCTCTTTAGAGTGTGGCGAAATTAAGAGATATTTCTCCCCCTAGCAACATTTTGAATTAAAAATTACTTGAAGGATATTTCATTTTTGGTTTAACATAAACATAATTATGCTGTTTGTCCTATAAACAGGGTCGTTGGTAGATGATTTCAGTCGAATGATCGACGCCAAAATGAATTCTATTATCTTAGGCCAACATCTATTAAGCATTTTTATTTTTCTACAATGAAAAGAATACCTCTATTAGGTCTATGCCTACTTGTTTTCCAACTCGTCCAGGCACAAAACCCAAACTTGAATTACAATAAATTCAAGCAGTTAAAAGAAGAATGGCCAACGCCAAACGCTTATCGCACAGCCTCCGGAGCCCCGGGGCATGAATACTATCAGCAGCAAGCGGACTATGTAATGGACATTGAGATTGATGATATCAACCAAATTCTTCGAGGAGAAGAAACCATTACCTACTATAATCAATCACCGGATGTACTGACGTATTTGTGGGTACAACTAGACCAAAATGTACGTGCAAAAGATTCTGATACGTACAAAATCCGAGAAAATAGCTTGCGCGATCAAATGGGATTCAGTCAAATTGAGCAGCTTCACAGTGAATTTGATGGTGGTAACAAGATTGATTTTGTCAAAGACGCTGAGGGCAATGACTTGACATACGTCATCAACAAAACCATGATGCGGGTAAATCTTCCTGCACCACTCAATCCGGGGGAAATGTTCACTTTTTCCATCAAGTGGTGGTATAACATCAATGATCACGTGAATCAGGGTGGACGTTCTGGTTATGAGTACTTCGCTGAAGACGGAAACTATATGTACAACATTGCTCAGTTCTTCCCACGCATGGCTGTGTATAATGATGTGGAAGGCTGGCAACACAAACAGTTTCTGGGTCGCGGAGAGTTCGCTCTGGTCTTTGGTGACTATGATGTGAAAATTACAGTTCCTGCTGATCATGCTGTCTCTTCTACAGGTACCTTGCAAAACCCTAAGGAAGTCCTAACTAAAACACAGCGAAACCGCTACGCGGAGGCACAAAAAAACTTCGAGGATCCCGTAGTCATTATTACGCAGGAAGAAGCAGCAGAGAATGAAAAGGAAGCTGCTACGGATAAGAAAACCTGGCACTTTAAAGCCGAGAATGTTCGGGATTTCGCTTTCGCCACCTCACGCAAGTTTATTTGGGATGCAATGGCCGTTGATATTAACGGTGAAACCGTAATGGCTATGTCTATGTACCCCAAAGAAGGAAACCCCTTGTGGGGACAGTATTCCACGCGTGCCGTAGCCCATACCTTGCGGGTGTACTCTCGCTTTACCTTTGATTATCCATATCCGGTGGCTTGGTCCATTGATGGCTCTATGGGTATGGAATACCCTATGATCTGCTTTAACTACGGACGCCCAGAAAAGGATGGCACCTATACTCAACGTACTAAATATGGCCACATTGGTGTCATTATCCATGAAGTTGGACACAACTACTTCCCAATGATCGTTAACTCTGACGAACGCCAGTGGACGTGGATGGACGAAGGCTTAAACTCTTTTGTCCAAGGAATTGCTCAGCAAGAGTGGGAAGAAAACTGGGGTGGACGCAAGCGTGGTATTCCTGCTGAGATCGTTGATTACATGAAAATGGATAAGAGCCGGCTTAGCCCAATTATGACCAATTCCGAGTCCATTTGGAATTTTGGTAATAACGCTTACGCAAAACCAGCTACCGCATTGTTCATTCTGCGTGAAACGATTATGGGCCGTGAATTGTTTGACATGGCTTTTCGTGAATATTCCCAGCGTTGGATGTTCAAACATCCTACTCCTACCGATTTCTTCCGTACAATGGAAGATGCTTCTGGTATTGATCTGGATTGGTTCTGGAGAGGGTGGTTCTACAGTACGGATAATGTAGATATTTCTTTGTCGGATGTACAATGGTATAAGGTGAATACCCAAAACCCTGATATTGAAAAGCCACTCGCCAAAAAAAGAATGGAAGAAGAGCCTTACTACATTGGCTACGAAAGGTTTGCTGCCGAGGAAAGCCTATTGGATAAGGATAAGGATATCGCAGATTTTTATAATTCTTATGACCCCTTTAAGGTAACCATCCTAGATCGCCAATACTACGAGCGCTACCTTGCTAACCTTTCTGATGAGCAAAAGGCTCTGCTAGAAGCAGGTTATAATTACTACGAGCTGACGTTTGAAAATAAAGGAGGACTGGTTATGCCAATCATTCTTGATTTCGTCTTTACCGATGGTACTAGTGAACAAAAGCGTATTCCCGCTGAAATTTGGAGGTTGAACCACGAAGAAGTATCAAAAGTATTCTACTTTGAAAAGGAAGTGAAAGAGATAATTCTGGATCCTCGTGTAGAAACAGCCGATGTAGATCGATCAAATAATTACTGGCCCGAACGTCGACAGCCCAGTCGCTTTGAACTGTTCCGGGGTCGCCAGCGTAATTCAGAAAACCTTATGCAACGGATGCGCCGTGCGGAACAAATGGAAAATGCCGGCAATAGTAGTGGCGGAAATTAATACGGAACAACATCACGGATGCATTAGCTCTAGTAGGGCCCTTTGCTTCATAGCAAAGGGCCCTGCTCATTATGCCCCAAGTGCCGCAGTATTTTTTTGCTTACGCAAAATATCTTCTATGATAATGTGTCCATGATCTCTGGTGTTTTCAATAAACAACCGATTGGTTTGCATCCCGCCACATACTACACCCGCGAGATACACATTTGGTAGGTTACTTTCTAGATTTTCTTGGTCGTGACGAGGAATTTTAAGATCATCCTCAGGCCATACAATTCCAAGTCGCTCCAGAAATTTATAATTGGGCTGGTATCCTGTCATCGCGAGTACAAAATCATTGGGAATGATAAATGGTCCTTCCGGACCCACTAAAACAACTTCATAGGGTCGTATTTCCTTAACGACCGTATGATAATAGGCTTCTATGCTGCCTTCTTTTATTCGATTCTCTATGTTGGGCCGAATCCAGTATTTGACGCGATCATGGATGCCACTGCCTCGTATCGCCATCGTTACATGGGCACCTTTTGTATACGTCTCTAAAGCGACGTCACAGTCAGAGTTACGTGCACCAATAATAAGAATTTGCTTGCCTACATAGGGGTGAGGATCCCGATAATAATGAACTACCTTGGGTAATTCTTCTCCTGGAACACCTAAAAGATTAGGAGTGTCATAGAAACCCGTAGCAACCGTTACCGCACGGGTATGATAGGTGCCTTTCGCCGTTTGTACACGATAAGTTCCTTGATCAGTCGGTTCCATCGTTTCCACACCTTCGTAGGTGTGCAGGTTTAGATTAAAGGTCTCGACTAGCCGTCGGTAGTATTCCAATGCTTCCGTTCGGGTTGGTTTGTCGAGGTGAGAAACAAAGGGGATTTTCCCAATTTCTAACTTTTTTGATGTCGAGAAGAATGTCATGTTAGCAGGGAAATGGTAAATAGAGTTCACCATCATACCTTTCTCCAGAATAACATACTTCAGCCCTGCTTGCTGAGCAGAAATACCTACATTAATACCAGTAGGTCCACCGCCAATGATAACTAAATCATACATATTCATTCCTGTTAGAATTTGCATTTATTTCAAAAATATAACACAATTCCACCACAGGAGTTTGGTCGGCTTGAAAGTGGAAACTTTTGTTCCTATTGGTCTCATCGGAAAGCCTATATTTACGCCTTAAATGCCAACTAATCATGCAAGACCTAAATACACTAAAATCTATACTTGAGAAGTACCGGGAAGTCAGCACCTTTTCTCGGCATCCAAAGGAACTTTACGATCCCGCTAATTACATCATGGGGTTGGGCGGAAAACGCATGCGTCCCCTTTTGGTATTAGCGGCCTATCAAATGTTCAGAGCGTCACAAGTTAAGGAAGCACTACCCTTAGCTTACGCAGTGGAAGTGTTCCATAACTTTACGCTGGTTCACGATGATATTATGGACGACGCACCTATTCGACGAGGTCAGCCCACCGTGCATACCAAATGGGACGCTAACACCGCAATCTTGTCGGGTGATGTTATGCTTATTGCTGCCTATGAAAGCTTGATGCAATTCAAAGGAGAAGCCCAACTGCCACGACTGATACGGGTCTTTAACAGGGTAGCTCGCGAAGTCTGTGAAGGTCAACAAATGGACATGAATTTCGAAAATGATAGTAACGTTACGATTGATAACTATCTTCGGATGATTGAGCTAAAAACGGCTGTACTTCTGGGGGGAAGCCTCGAAATGGGGGCAATTGGTGCGGGTGCCAAAGAAGAAGATATTATGCATTTGTCAGAATTTGGCCGATTTATTGGAATCGCATTTCAATTGCAAGATGACCTGTTGGATACTTTTGGAGATTCCAAAAAGTTTGGCAAAAAAATTGGAGGTGATATCGTCCAGAATAAAAAGACGTTTCTCATTCTTAAAGCGTATGAGTTGGGTGATCCTGATCAGGTCGCTCGGTTAAAAGCCCTCATGCAAACCCCAACGACCCAGGAAGATGAGAAAATCAAGAAGACTACTGGTCTGCTTACCGAATTGGAGATTCCACATCATGCAGCTGTGCTCAGAGATGAATACCGCGATAAAGCGTTTCGTCATCTCGAGCAGGTAGATACCCGGGATGAGGAAAAACAGCTACTCTATGATATGACAGAATGGGTGTTTAGCCGCGAAAAATAAAGGCCATAATAGGTTGACCGGATGACATACACACTAAGGTATGCCTCATCCGATCAACCACTTCCTACCACTACGGCTCGGACTTCGGCCATTGGTCGAACCAACTGCGTAAGTAAGCAAATGTGCGTAAATAATTTGACGGATTGGAGCCCGTACCATGGTATTCGTCATTAAAACGAAGCATTACAGTAGGTACCTTCTGGACTTTTAGCGCCTGATAATACTCTTCTGTTTGTGAAATGGGCGTACGTAAGTCTTTGACTCCTGTCATGAGCATAGTTGGTGTTTTGACATTACCAACGTACATCAGGGGCGAACGGCGTAGGTGTTCGGAAGGGTCTTCCCAAGGGTATTTCTCAAAGTTGCGATACCACCCCACACCATCGGTCGTTCCCACAAAAGAAAACCAGTTGGTAACCGGATAATTGACCGAAGCAGCTGCAAACCGATCGGTATGTCCTACAATCCATGAGGTGAGTACCCCACCGCCACTTCCACCATAGACATATAGGCGATTGGTATCCACATAGCCACGGGCAATAATTTCATCAACACCTCGCATTAGATCATCGTAGTCCTTACCGGGATATGCATTTTGAATGGCGTTGGCAAAATCATAACCATAGCCTGTTGATCCCCTCGGGTTGGTGTACAAGACTAATGCGCCTTCAGCAGCGTGCAGCTGAAAGTTAAAGTTAAAGTTAACTCGATACATAGAATGCGGCCCGCCGTGGATACGCAAAATTAGAGGATACGCCTTGTCAGGATCAAAATAAGGGGGCTTTACCAGCCAACCCTGAATATCCGTACCATCAGTTGATTGATAACGAATATCCTCTACTTCACCTAGCTCAACCTGACTAAGTACATCTTCATTTACTGTCGTTAATTGGGTGATTGAACCATCTGGTGTAAATCGGATTACATCAGCCGGCGCGTAGGATGTGGACAGGGTACCCGTAAGTGTACCGTCATTGGCCATTCCGGTCGTATTCAGTCGGTGTTGCCCAGTTGTAACTTTGGTGAAGGTACCTTCAAGGGATGAGAAATATAAATTCTCCGCACCGTACTCTGGCACATCGTAATACACCCCCGACCCATCCATGGCCCATCTCAAATCGGCAGCATTACGGTCTAGGCCTTTGGAAATACAAGTCACTCCTGAACCATCAATGTTGGCCAAATACACATTGCGGGCGTGATAAAAGTTTTTAGTCCATTCCGTTCCAATAAACGCTATATACTGGCCATCTGGTGAAACTACAGGGTTGTATTCTGAACCTTTTCTATCCGTTATTTGGTTGATGGTGCCATCGGCTACGAATACCTGATACAGCTGTGACTCACGGTAAGCGTACTCGGCGTCAGGTATACGTAAAGAACTAAATAGAATAGACTGGCCGTCGGGGAGCCAGGCAAAGTCCCCACCATGGTCATAATCCCCACTGGTAATTTGGCGAGCTTCCCCTCCATTGGCATCAACCATAAAAATATGATCGAACCCAGGCTTCAGGTAGCCCCTACGGTCACGACGATAAACCAACTGATCAACCACCTTAGGGCCAGGTGTCCATGATGCGCCTGCTGGTGCTTTAGGTAAGTCCACTTTCCAGGCCGGGGCAGCATCTACAAACGAAGTAAAGGCAATTTGGCGGCCATCAGGTGCCCATTCCATATTGGAAGGGCTATTTTTTAGGCGTGTAATTTGCGTAGCTTCACCTGGTAGATCAACGTATTTTATGAAAATTTGTACGCCTTCAGGATTCCCCTGGCGCGTAAACGCAATTCGATCACTTTGCGGGGACCACGTTGCGTTTGAACCCTGAGTCAGAAACCGCTGCTGTGAACCATCGGCATTCATGATCCAAAGGTCAGATTCGCGTTTGTCCGCTTTTAAATTGACCCAGGTGCGCGTGAAAATAATCTTAGAACCATCCGGAGCAATCTGTGGATTGCTAACCGACTCTAGCTTGGCATAATCGTGTAGCTGAAGGCTTCTTTTGGTTTGGGCATTCAGCATAGGCAGTATGAATAGTGTCATACTGAGGGTAAGGAACAGTATTCGTTTCATAGCTTTTATTTTTCAAAAAATAAGGAAAATTGACGAATACTAAAGGGTAGTAAGCATATCAATTATCGGTTACCAGCAAAGCTTTACCCGTACGACTCAGGGCTAAAGTATTTATTGCGGAAGTATAAAGGTTGAACGCTCATGTAAGGCTTCTTTACGACAAAAACACCCTTCCAAATGGTCATTCACTAATCCCATGGCTTGCATGAATGCATAAGCTGTGGTGGGACCCACAAATGACCAACCTCTTTTTTTTAGATCCTTGCTCAATGCTTTTGATGTAGGGGTTTGGTTGAAGGTGTATAGTGTTTCATAATCAAACTTCGGTGGGCGTTCTTGAAGAGGTGGTTCGAATGACCAAAAATAAGCAGCTAGTGACCCTTTTTCATCAATGAGTTCGCAAGCTCTGCGGGCATTGTTTATGGTACTTTCAATCTTCTTTCGATGGCGAATAATACCCGAATTCTGTAATAATAGCCCAACTTCTTTTTCCCCAAAATGGGCTACCTTTCGAAAGTCAAATTCTTGGAACGCTTTGCGAAAGTTTTCCCGCTTACGCAAAATCGTTAACCAACTCAGACCAGACTGGAATCCTTCCAGACAAATTTTTTCAAACAGCCGAATATCATCTGAAACCGGACGCCCCCATTCGGTGTCGTGGTACATCATATAATCCGGATGATTGCCATACCACGAGCATCTCCTTTTACCATCTGTTCCTATCTGTAAACCATGCATGATAATGGGTTTTATGGAATCCAATTAGCTAATCCAAATGTGATGTACTCCAAAAAGAATAAGACCCAGATCGATAGGTAAAAACGTGCCAGACTTTGTTGTTGAGAAAGCTGAACTCGGCGAGCCATAATGTATAGGCTAACCATGAAGATGAGATGAATACCACTAAAAAACCAAGGGTTGACCAAATGATTACCTAGCCAAGCCCATAGCATAAGACCCATAAAAGCAATAAGTAGTAAGCTGGTTCCTATCCATAGTACCTTTCGTGTGCCTAATTGAATACTTAGGGTTTTGATTTGATATTGGGCATCACCCTCCACATCAGGCATGTCTTTGAACCAGGCAATTAGCATACTGAATAAGAAAATGATTGATGTGAGTAACCAGATGATCGAAGGGATTTGGGTTATTCCATTGATTTGGTAGTGAAGGTGTAAAAACAACAACAGATTTACGATTAGCCCCCGCACAGCGATGATACAAAAGGCAGCCCAGAAATAATAACGCTTCAGCCGGAGGGGAGGTAGGGAGTATATAGTTCCCAGTAGTAGGCTAAGCAGTACTGTAAGGAGTAAATATTTTCCTTGCCACAAGGAAATAGCCAGAGCAATAATTAGGCTTACGCCAATCCACCAATATGCACGTTGCAGACTAATTGCACCCGAAGCCAGTGGCAGATAGGGCTTATTGATCCGATCAATATCAATATCTGTGATCTGATTAAGGCCAACAATGTAAATGTTGGCTCCTAGGCATGCCAGAAGGGTCCAACCCAAAATTGGTAGAAGAGTAACCATTTGCTGGTCAGATAAAGAAGCAGCAATCAGGAACAGTACCACAATACTCAAAACCGTTCCGATTACAGTGTGTGGTCGTGAAAATCGAATAAATGACATCATGGTTTTTGGGCTTGTAAGAGTCCGAACCGAATTAGACCATTGTGGTAGCCTCGCTGCATGTATTGCATAGCCCAGGCACCTCGTATAGTAGATACACCAGATTGCATAACCCCTTTCATCCCTCTAATACTCAGCGCACTTTTAATCACTGCACCCCAGAAGGGCGCAACGTAGTCACTCCAGTCGGTTACCTTAATCTGTTGAAAACCCGATTCTTCACCGAGCTGTTGGTATGTTTCCAAACTAATCCAGGGAGGTAAGTGATACCACTTACAGAGCTTGGATAGTAATCGTTTTTCTGAAGAAGTCAGGGGCGTTTCTGAGGTGGCTCTGGTACACCAAGTGACCATCAAAAGCTTTCCACCAGATTGTAAACGATCAAAAAATAATTTCATCATCCCCGCTTTATCGGCAATATGCTCTGCATTCTCCATTGACCAGATCAGATCAAAAGGGCCATCGTCTTTCGATAGTGTCATCAGATCTTGTTGACGAAATACGACCCGATTATCGAGTCCAGCCTTGGTGGTATATTCCCGAGCATGTTTGACTTGGACCGCACTTAAATTTACCCCCAAGGCTCGGGCGTCATATTTTTGGGCCA
>JABSSK010000167.1 GCA_013214265.1 Saprospiraceae bacterium
CGGTTCCCAGGATGTAGTCCCATAAGGGAGAAGAAACACCAAAAAGAATTGTATTGACTAGGTAATGATGAATAGCATGGTTTACCCATAAGGCTTTGAAAGCATTATTAGGCGCACGGAAAATATGAACGGTATAATGAACCAACAGATATCCAGCATACCCTGTCAGGAATCCTGCTAGAAATGAAAAAGAATAAATATCAAGAATCAATTCAAAAAATAATAGTAGGAGCGTCCCGATAAAAATACTTAAAACCGGAGGCATAGCTAATCGGCTTTTATCCTTGGGATAATCATGATGAATACCATGCATCGTGTAGGAGATTTTTTTTCTCCATGCAGCCTTGGGAGACATATGATATACGTTCTTGTGAATCATATATTCAGCAAAGGTAAAAAACAACCATCCTCCAAAGAATAAGCCTACCACCTGTAGGTTTGTAAGGTCAGTTGTATATTTCGTGTAAATGATCAATCCAATGGCATAAAGAACAAAAAGACTCACTGGGATTGAAATATGTGTACGGGTTAGTTTGTCTAACCATTTGTTTTTAAACAAAGGAATTGAGATGTTTTTGTTAGAAACATATTGCTTCTTACTGTTGCTCATCTTTTGAAAGTTTTAGAGTTAACGTATGGTATATCTGGCAAGAAAACATGACTTTCAATCTTTGGTTTTTATTCCAAATATACTAACAAGCGTAATAAACAGGTTAGAGCCCTAGAGACTCTCGAGTTTGTCTAATGTAGCGCTTATATTTCATTCGGTATGTCCTGTAATAGGTTTTATACTTTTTTTTGACAGCCTCATAACGATAAATGCTATAGGGATTGGAATAGTCGGGTTGGCGTTCGCCTACTGGGTCAGAATCATCGGCTTCCACATGCAGGAATCCTTGTTCACGCATCCACTCGTCACTATATACTTTGCCAAGATATCGAGTACCATGATCAGGGAATAGGACAACAACGACATCTTCTGGTAGAAGTTGGTGTTCTATTTCAAAAACAGCTTGCATTGCTGATCCTGCTGAATACCCCAACAAAAGCCCTTCTCTTCGGGCTAATTCCCGAACCCTAACGGCAGAATCTTTATCCGTAACTTTAATAAAATCATCGATAACCGAAAAATCGACATTATCAGGAATGATTGTTTTACCTAAACCCTCCACTTTATAAGGGTATATTTCATCTGTATCAAACTCATTGGTTTGCCAGTATTTTTTTAATACGGACCCGTAGGCATCTACTGCTATAATTTTGATAGCTGGATTTTTCTCTTTTAAGTATTGGGCCGTTCCCGAAAGGGTGCCACCCGTTCCCGCACAACATACATAGTGGGTAATTTTACCGTTGGTTTGTTCCCATATTTCGGGGCCGGTAGTTGCGTAGTGGGCACCCTGATTATCTAGGTTGAAATTTTGCGCCAGATAATAGGCTCCAGGAATATCTTTAGCTAATTGTTCTGCTCGTGAGTAGTAGCTTCTGGGGTCTTCGGGTTCTACATTGGATGGGCAGATGACTACTTCTGCAACTAATGACCTAAGCAAAGCCAGGTTTTCCATGGAGGCCTTACTGGTAACGGTCAGGACACAATGGTAACCTTTGATGGCTGACACCAAAGCTAAGCTAAAACCTGTATTACCTGAAGTCGCTTCGATTAGCGTACTCCCGGGTTTGAGATCTCCTCTTTTTTCAGCTTGCTCAACCATATGAAGGGCCGTTCGGTCTTTAGCAGATTGTCCAGGGTTGTAGGCTTCTACTTTACCAAATACGGTGGCTGGAATATCCTCCGCGATATTCGACAGCTTAATTAAAGGGGTTTTACCAATTGTTTGTAACACGTTCTCGTAGAACATAGGCACTACGTCTTTTTTCATAGAAGTTGAAAAATTAGGCTTGAGCTAGATTTAGGAGAATTCGAGTGTATTCGTTGGGTGACTTTCAGGTGTTTCATATATTCTTTTCAGGACACTGGGGAAATAAATATTTCGTTTGTCCTAATGATTTTATGATCGTTTGTTCACGCTGATGTTCTAGCGTATGACCTGACTATCCGATGCAAGTATACTAACAACTGATCATTTTTAAAAGCTACAAAAGCCAATTAACCTAACGTTCATACGATTTTGAAAGGGTGCTTTTGCATCGTAGTTGTTGTATAGTATTTTGGTTTATAAGGTGTTATGTGTTTTTGAGTAGGGCATGAATGCCGGTTGTTAATCTTAATTTAGCTAGTTGCTCAGGATAACGTTTTCTGTTCTATCAAGAACAGAATAAAGGTTTAATTATTTGTTCTAGTTTAACTTTAGAAACCCAAAATGAAGCGTTTCTATTTACAAATAGTTTTGTGTGGGTTTCGGGGTCTGCAACCACATTACAAATATATGGTAGGACGTTCGGGCATAAAACAAAGCCCTGCAAGCCCTCGTTTGTTCCTGACTACTATCCTGCAATACGCTCCCCACTGAACAAAAAGTATGCATATTATTCGGAGAGCATGTGACCACATAATAGTGTGCTAGTTCTGGCTACTGGCTGATTTAAATATTCGATTCCAGTTCACCCCTTTGTTAATACTACCTTCACGAGTTGAGAACCAAATAAAGAGCGGTTTGCCGACAATGTGGTTCTCTGGAACAAAACCCCAAACTCTGGCATCTTCAGAATTATGGCGGTTATCTCCCATCATCCAGTAATAATTCATTTTGAAAGTATAGGTACTTGTTTGCTCACCATTGATAAATATTTTCCCGTCGCGTTCAGTCAGGTCGTTATTTTCGTATACATCGATGATTCTACGATAGGGAGCAATATTCTGGGAATTGATTGAAACGGTTTCACCGGCTTTGGGGATATACAAGGGGCCAAAATTATCGACGGTCCAACCCGAAGCAAAAACCGGATCATGGGGAAACATGGATGCTCGGTCTTTGGTCATGTCTCCGTATTCAATATATTCTATTTGAATATTTGGGTCCAAAGCTTTTATCTTTTCTTTTTGTTCCTCATTCAAGACAATAGCTATCGTCATGCCATTATTGAATTGAGCTTGCTGAACCTGCTGAATATCTTCATCAGAAATGCCCCATTTGGAAAAGTTTCGCGTATTGATGGTGGTCGGGCTACTGACACGATATAAAAACTGGATATTTTTAGGGTTTTTCGCCTCTTCACCATTAATATAAACCTGACGATTAATAATTTGAATGGTATCACCAGGGACGGCAATACACCGCTTTATGTAATGGTCTCTTTTATCAACAGGGCGTGTAATTAGAGGTACCCTTCCTGCTTGGATGAGTCGTGTTTCTTGAGTTGGAATCGCCCCCCGACGCAAGTCATGAATACTCCAGGTCCGGTAAGGAAAAATATAAACACTATCGCCTTCTGGATAATTGAATACTACAGGATCATTGCGATCAATAGATTCTAATGCTGGAAGTCTGTAATAGGGCAGTTTAGGTTTTTCAAGGTATGATTCACCGCCAACTAATGGGATACGATTATGGAGAAGCGGTATCATCGCAATGGTCTGCGGTGTACGAATGCCATAGTGTGCTTTGCTAACAAACAGGAAATCGCCTACTAAGAGCGAGCCCTCCATAGATGAAGTGGGAATAACATAAGCCTCAATCAAGAACATACGAATAAATGCAGCAGCAAAAACAGCAAAGATTACAGCTTCAACCCATTCTCGAGCTGGTGTTTTTTTAAGTGGGTTTCGTTGTTCGAGTTTTCGCACTTCCCTTTCTTTTCCTTGCTCTTTTGCGTCTTGAATTTTTTGGTTGTACTCTTTTTCAAAGGTTATAATAGGCTGGTCGTATTTCTCCTCTTTGGATAATCCCAAATAAATAAAAGCAATAGGCGTCAAAATAACCGCAACCGCAAAATGCCAAAAAAGATATTTTTTAAAGCTGCGACCCATATCCACAGCTAGGCTGGCATAGATAAATAGATTAATTACAGGAAGCAGTAATAATAACGCATAGGCAGGTTTTCTGCCAACTAATTTACACCACTCCAAAATATTAAGTATAGGAATCAGGCCTTTCCAACTGGGAATGTTGGTTTTCTTAAATATTAAAAATAACCCGACGCTTAACAAAATGTAGTATACAATTAAAAAAACCATATAAGTTAGTTCAAAATGGATCAACAAGCAGCCCCAAAAATAGTAAAATGTATGTAATCAAAGATACGGGAATTCGATGGTAAAGAATACCAAGAAAACTGTAAATATAGAGGAGTTATCGTATACCAACGATGGAAGGTATGAATCAGTCTACTATTCCACTTACGTGTAAGCGCTCAGGAGGTCGCTGCTGATGAAAAAAAACCATTATTTCTTTTTTAAACCTTCCTCTTTTATTATCCCTAAAACGTATAACAAGACTGTCTGTTGCACCGGGGGCAATAATGGATTGATCCCATTCTGGAGCTGTACAGCCGCAAGTAGTCCTGACATTATCGAGAAAAATGGAATCGGTGGAACTGTTTTTAAAATAGAAAGTATGGCGCACTTCTTCACCTTTCGCGATCAAACCGAATTCATGATGTTTTGGCCCAAGCCAAGTGACCAATTGAAAACTCCATAGGATAAACGAAGCGGAGACTATCATAGGGCATTCATATCACCTTCTTCTATAATGTCCCAGGTATGATCAGCCAGCAGTTTGACCGTAGCGACAAAAGTGTATGGTGAATGGGTGCCCCATTCATCAGGTGCTACCATGGACACCACGTATTTACTATCCGATTTACGATACAGATGATACACGAAGCTGACGAGTGGCTCGAAATTCATGTCTGCCTGATAAATACGTTCGGAAATCAAAACTCGGTTTTGTATCGATTGTGCCTGCTGGGCTAAAAGTTCTATTTGTTTGCGAATTTGATTGAGTTGCATGTCCGTTTGCTCATACATAGAGGATACGGCCCTGCCTTTTACTTTCCCTTTATCAATGGGCTTGATCTCAACGCCTCCTACCGTGTGCGCATACGGCAAGATATGTGGTGTTTCCGTAATTTTATCAGGATCTATTGGATTGATAAAATTAGTGTTTTCTGGATTGTCCTTCTCCTTCATGTCTTTTCTTTTAGCGGGAAGCGTTTTGATTGAAACCTAACTGGGCACACATTGTTCAATAAAATAACTTTCTTATTCTTGGTATTGTACGTCATGATTGCGCTATTGCCAAAACTCCAAGAGCTGGCCTGCCTGCACATGACAACCATTCAAAAATAGTTAGAGTTGGTTGTAGATGTATTCTAAAGGTTGAAAATGGGAGCTAGAAAACGGTTTGGGAAATCGCCATGGCAGGGTATATCAAAAAGAAAGCCCGAGGATAGATTAAGCTAACCTCAGGCCATTCCAGGTTTATGGGGATATCCTATTTATTTCAATTCAAACGTAGTAGTTCCTGCTAGGTACCCTTTATTATACACTTCAACGGTGTATGATCCGGCGGAGAACGACTGGCCAGGAGCCCATAAAGTGCAAACGTCTCGCTTTTCATTTTCATAGGGTACTTCAGCAATTTTTGTAAAACGAATTGTTTCTTGGTTTTCGTTTTCCTGAAAAGTGCCTGAACCTAATGATTCGATAGCCAGGGTTTCACCGTTTGGATTCACAATACGTACCAAGAAAGTTTCCGTATCCGTATCGGTTACCTTATTTGCTGCGGTTTCAAAGCAAATCTGAATTTGTTCTACATTTCTTGCTTTGTTATTGGCACTGGCCTTTCCATTACCTTTCACCCTTTGGCCTTCGGCTTCAAGTTTGTTGACTTTAACAACAGAAGCAATGTTCACCTTTCTGGAAAGATCTTCTTTGGATTGTACCAACATTTCTTTTTCGGTGAGCAGTGCTTCACGAGCCGTAGCTAATTGACGCGTAGAATCACGCTGCTGGTTCAGGTTGGTAAGAAGCGTCTGATTTTCACTGGAAAGGGAATCAGTTGCCGCCATTAATTCTTCATTCTCTTGTTTGAGGAGGTTAATCTCGGCCAGATATTCCTGGACTTTTGTATTTAGATTTTGTATTTCTGCTCTAGCCTTAGAATATTGGCGTTTGTTACGCAGCAGTCCTTCGATCTGCGTTTTTGATTTTTTCAGCTCTGCTTTTTGACTTTCGATCAATGCATTCAATTCTTCATTACTGCCCCGCATATCTTCAAGTTCGGTGAGGGCTTCATAGTATTCCTTTTCAAGCTCTGCCTTTAATTGCTCCGACTCGTCAAGTTGGGTAGTAAGATCTTTGTTGGTATTGGCTGCGCGGTTACGACCAACCAGTAAGATAATGTTTACAATGAGCAGGACAGCAATAATAGCACCCGCAATGGCTAATAACTTACGTTGTGAGTTTGACCCAGCATCTGTTGCCATGGTATTTAGGATTTAAATGAGTAAAATCAGATTAAGGTTTTCCAACATGTGCGCGAATAAGCCACACTGGATGGGGTGTTTAAAATCAGAAACGAGGTGAATTTTAGTTAAATTGTCTCGCATTTTACAAATTTCTTACGTTAACCATTCCTTAAGAATTTAGGGGTATTGTGCTAAAGTTCTTAACGCTAATCGCTTATGCTCGAACGAATTGATATAACTAAGATACTATTCCTAGACGTGGAATGTGTGTCTGGGGTACCTAGTTTTGATCAACTATCCGATCCACTACAGGAATTATGGCGAAACAAGAGTCGTCAGGTGTTACGGTTGCCAGCCGAAGAGATGACGGATGAATTAGTCGCTTCTTCTTATCAGGATAGGGCTGGTATTTTCGCAGAGTTTGGAAAAATAGTTTGTATCAGTGTTGGCTTAGTTTATTGGGACAAGGATAAACAACCTATGGTGCGGCTGAAATCTTTTGCGAATGACGATGAGAAAGCATTATTATCAGAATTCAGCTTAATGCTAAACCAATATTACCCTAACCCCAATGAACACTACATCTGTGGGCATAATATAAAAGAATTTGATGTGCCTTATATATGTCGTCGAATGGTTGTGCATAGCTTACCTTTTCCGTCCATATTGCAGATTGCTGGGAAAAAGCCATGGGAGACAAAGCATTTATTGGACACTATGGACTATTGGAAGTTTGGTGATCGGAAGAATTTTACTTCACTTAAGTTGTTAGCTGCTATTTTGGGTTTCCCTTCTCCAAAAGACGATATTGATGGCAGTGAGGTTGGGCGTGTATACTGGGAAGAAGAAAACCTCAATCGGATTGCGCTATATTGCGAAAAAGATGTGTTAGCAACCATCCAACTCTTTCGGAGATATCAGCGCAACCCAGTGTTATCAGAAGACCAGTACATTCATGTCGATGATCGATCATGAGGATTTGAAGGTAAAGCTCACCTAGAAGTGCAAGGAGGTGCTTTGCTGTATATTTCTGTACTAGTGGTCCGAGATTGTACTGCGCTTTCGCTAAAAATCAAAACGGAGGCGGAGGTTGATGCGCCGGGAGGTCAGATAATTAGGGATAGCATACTGTTGTTCAAAAACCGTTTTTATCCAGGTGTTACTGGCTTGGTTTTGAACTTGCATTAAGTTAAAGACCTCTAGGCTGGCCCATGTATTACGGGTGAAGCTCAACCAATGATTAGGTTTCTTTTGAAGTAATTCTTTTTCGAATAGCTGAAAAGAAAAACCAATATCTACCCGATGGTAGGGGTCAAACCGGTAGGTGTTCCGGAATACATCATTATTTCCTCTCAGGCCGAACGGCAAACCTGTACCTACCGTAAAGTTGAGGTGCATTTTAAAGCGGTCGTTTCGGGGAAGATAATCTTGAAAGAATACCGATAGGGTCATAAATTGATCGGTAGGTCTAGGAACATTATCAACTGGAGTAGCTTCTTCTGCACCAATTTCCCGTTCAAAATGTTGAATGCCATTCAATGACTCCCGTGCTTGAAGAAAAGAAAGGTTGATCCAGCTTTCTGCATTTGGAACAAACTCACCATTCAATCTAAAATCAATTCCTGCCACGTAGCCGGTAGCGTCATTTTCGCCAGAGTAACGGATGCGAACATTATCAATCTCATAGGAAACCAAGTCCCACATTTGTTTGTAGTACGCTTCAGTGATAAATCTGAATTTCTTCGGGTTCTGTTTGCCCAAATAAAAATCAAGGGTTAGTCCACCAACAAAATGTACCGATTTTTGGGACTGAAGGCCGGTGTTGATCGAGCCATCGGGTCGACGCAGTTCCCGGTAAAAAGGCGATTGATTGTATACACCGGCAGCAAAACGGTAACTGATATCGCGTTTGCTGGCCAGTGGTTTGTAAAGTAATTGTGCCCGTGGCGATAGAAAGAACTCATCGTTTAGGTCCCAATAAGAAGCCCGCACACCGGCGGATACTTTCCACTCAGATTTGCTTTCATTCCGAAAAGTATAGGTGTCCTGAAAATAGGCCGTAAATCGATTCGAGCTAAGCTGATTTTGGGTTTTGAGTACGCTAAAGAGTTGTACCTCAGTTGGATCGAATGGTAAAGAATACCCAGCAGAGTCCAGTCGTTCCCATTCATTGATTCGATCATTGATCGTTTCTCTTTGGTATTTAGCACTCCATTGTAAAAAATGGGAGGAGGTGACTTCTGGAAGGCTGTGGCCAACCTGTAATTCTAAACCACCTTTGTGTTCTATGTTCTGCACTTCTAAATCCAGGAAATTACGTACGAAATTATGTTGTGTACCCGTTCCTAATTCGGCCAGTACTTCACCAAAATCACCACTACCCAAATTGGAATCAATTTGCCGCAGGCTATAATTCCCGATGATGTCGAATCGTTCGTTCTCATCAGATCGGAAAGCAGACCCCAAAAGTTTTAGGAAAAGAGGATTCTTAGCTTTGTCTGGTATATAAGTAAATGATAAACCACCTAGGGCAGAGGTAAAGTCGTCAACTTCCTGCCCTTCAAATACGGAGAAAAGTTGGAGTGCAAAGTTGATTAGTCCAAACCCTGTTTCGCGTTCTAGAGGCTGGAATGTGTACTCGGCTCGATTGTAATTGGTGAGTAGGCCTACTTGCAGTTCCCTGCTGATATCATAGGTAAGATAAGACTGGATGTCATAGAAATTTGGTATGTATTCTCCCGTAACGTCTAGGGTTCCCAATAGATAATTGGTGGTTTTGTAACGAGCACCAACCAGATATCTAAATTTTCGATAGCCGTCGCCTCCAATGTTTAAGCTCCCTTCGACATGTCCAGACGCACCCAATAAACTGCCATTTAGGGAGCCTCGCAGGGAGTCAGGTCGTTTGTAGGTGATGTCCAGAACAGAGGATAGCTTATCACCATATCGGGCTTCGAAACCACCAGAGGAAAAAGTGAGATCGCGAATCAAATCAATATTGGGGAAACTCAAACCTTCTTGTTGGCCGGTTCGGATCAGCTGAGGGCGGTAGATTGCAAAATCATTTACGTATACCAGGTTTTCATCATAGTTTCCCCCACGGACATTATACTGAGAACTCAGCTCTCCTCCAGTTCCAGATGAGGTGCCAAGTGCAATTGACGGTAATAAACTTTCGAAGTTGCCAGATGTGCTAGGAATAAGTTTGAGAGCTTGTACATCTTCGCGTTGCATTCCTGCTTCTTGTAGTTTGCTGGCTCTGACTACCACTTCCAGATCACTTTCACGAGGAGCCAGCATAACATCAATTTGGCGTGAGGTACCTGCGGGCATGGGGTCGAGTACATATTTGCTTTCTTTATATCCAATACGGGTGAAAATCAGCG
>JABSSK010000168.1 GCA_013214265.1 Saprospiraceae bacterium
CACCTGTTCCGGGAACTAACGAAGGAGATATTACCTACGCTGGCAGCTACTACCTAACCGTAACTAATGGTGGTTGTACCGATATAGCTTCCGTAACTGTCATTGAAGATAAGACCGAACCCAATGTAACCCTTAGTGGAGATGAAAAACTGACTTGTGCCAATGATTATACGGTTACCCTGACTGTCAATATAGGATCATTTGCACCAAGTGAGTTAGCTTTTGCCTGGACGAATGCCACACCTGTTGCGGGTAAACCTTATCAGGCTACGGTTTCCTCTCAATCTCAAATTAACGTATCGGTTGATGTGCAAAATAAAGCAAATGGCTGTATCAAGCGATTGTTCAGGAGTGTAGAACTGGGCAATAATATTGTTCAGGTACCTCAAATTGTAAATAAAGATAACGACAATTTGCATTGCGAAAATACTGAAGTAGAATTGGAAGTGCAACCACAGAACTATGGCAGTTACGAATGGCAGGATGATGAAGGCAATATATTAGGGGAAGAGAAGTTCCTTACAGTTACCAAACCTGGACAGTATAAAGTTATTGTAACGGATGCGCAGAATGGTTGTATGGCTTCTGCTACTATTTTTGTGAGCTATAGTAGCTGTTCTAATCTTGAGATATTAAACGGTAAAAGTCAAGCAAACAATTCACTGATTTGGTCGGTAGATACCCAAAACGAAAAACGACGTGATCAAATCACCAAAAAGATAAGTGTTTGGCCCAACCCAACTACGAGTAGCACCTTTCGACTGGATTTAGCAGACTTTCATAATCACAATTTATTGGTACATATCTTCGATATCAACGGAACACTTATATACTCGAATGAATTTACTGATGTTGGTGAGGAGCCTTATGCGATAAGCGTGCAAAACATCAGGGGTGGTCAATATTCTTTACGTGCTATTATAGATGGAAAAAGCTACGTGATGACAAGGTTCATTGTACAAAATGATTAGGAATGTGGTTTTTTGGATCCACTGCCAAGGCAGTGGGTCTTTTCCACTTTACATAGCAATTGCGTAAAACAATGGGCTTCACTGCATATAGGATGCGGTGAGGCTTTTGTTTGTTCTTGCAAAGGTTAAATGACGATCTATTACGTCGATTTTAGAATACCGAAAGGCTGTCCGGATGTGAGAAGTGAAATTATTTTCTTTTTTTCTTTGCGGTTGGGTACAACTCAATATCATGATAATGTCGCATACCGAAACAGAACAATTCCCATGAATTATAATGACCCTTTTGTTCCAAGCTTAGTGTACTATACAGGGACACAGGGGTAAATGATGATCATTTTTTACGTACAAAGTAGTGATTGTCATATGGTTGATGGTGATTTATTAAAGGGGATGGAGGAAGCTGTTTTTTGTAAAAAGCTGTGGCTATGGGCATAAATGAGCATGCAGAATAAGTAGATAAATTTCGGTTTGGGTTAAAAAGGGTACTTGTACATATACAGCCCAGTTCAGTATCTGAATAGATACTTTGCTCCTTTCTGGCATACAGTCCATTCTTACTTGGGGATTTGGAATAATATTCGGATTTTTGTGTGTTCTTTACAATTTAATGGCCCAAAAAAGCATATGTAGTTTCCAGCGGGCCCAACTAAACGTTTGATTATGTTGTACACAAAAGTTGCCGGTATAGGCCACTATGTACCCGAAGAGGTTGTTACCAATAATGATTTGGCGGAGGTCATGGAGACTTCTGACGAATGGATTCAGGAACGCACGGGTATTCGGGAACGCCGCTACGGTATCAAGCACGAAGAAACCACTACAACAATGGGGGTGCGTGCTGCTGAGATTGCCATAGAGCGTGCAGGAATTCAGAAAGAAGATGTTGATTTTATCATCTTTGCTACGCTCAGTCCCGATTATTACTTCCCTGGTTGTGGTGTGTTATTGCAGCGGGAATTGGGTATTACCAAAACTGAAGTGGGTGCTTTAGATATTCGTAACCAATGTAGTGGTTTTATTTATGGCTTATCCATCGCTGACCAATTTGTAAAAACAGGGATGTATAAAAATGTCTTGTTAGTAGGCGCTGAGATGCACTCGATGGGACTGGATTTTTCTACCCGAGGCCGCAACGTTACCGTAATTTTTGGAGATGGAGCAGGGGCTGTAGTGCTTCAACCTACTGAAGAAGAAAATAGAGGTATTCTAACTACCCACCTGCATTCCGATGGTACATATGCTGAGAAACTGGCCTTTATTAATCCGGGAGCTCACGGTGGTTACCACCATAAAAAAATGGGTAATGAGGTGGACTATGGATATAAAGATGCAAAATACGGTGAGATGTTCCTGACCCAGACTATGATGGATGAGGCTCATATTTACCCAAATATGGAAGGGCAGTTTGTATTTAAGCTTGCTGTACAAAAGTTTCCGGAAGTGATTCAAGAGGCACTGGATAAAACCGGTCTTACTAAAGAAGACATAGACATGTTTGTACCTCACCAAGCTAATTTACGGATTAGTCAGTTTGTACAAAAACGTTTGGGTTTGCGTGACGATCAGGTGTGGAACAATATTCAAAAATATGGAAATACAACCGCTGCGTCTATTCCAATTGCACTGTGTGAAGCATTTGAGGCAGGGAAAGTGAATAAAGGTGATCTGGTTTGTCTTGCTGCCTTTGGTAGTGGATTTACTTGGGGTTCAGCTCTGATCCGTTGGTAGGGATTGTATTCCAATGCGTATTAAATAAAAAGCCCCAGGCAATTGGCCTGGGGCTTTTTTTATTTTTCCACTAAAGCGGATTCATAATGTTGAACAAGCTTCGCCTGTTGTTCGGCTATTTTATTTAGCACTTTCAGCTCTTCTTCAAATTCAATAGGAGACGGAGCTGATTTAAGCTGGGAGTGCCTTTTGCGGTTCTTATTGATATCTAGGATTTGGTCAATCGTTTGGTTCAATTTTAACTTGGCGCGCAAGAGCCTCCGTTTCAAAGATCGCTTCATCATTACGGATGTGGTTTAGTTAAGTATTGGCGTTTTGTCAAGGTCTTATCATAGTTCGTTTGTCAAATTTTCATTTGAAAATACTTTGAAATATACATAATTAAAACGCTTCAAACATCCAAAAAGATGGCATTGACAAAAAAAACAGGATTTTTAACACAAAAAAGAAAATTTAATTCCGAAAGATAGGTATTGATTTAGTTTATATTTTATAGCTGCCTATTTCTTTTTTTACCACTTGTTTACTCTGAAAATCATATAGTTCTAACATTTGGCAGATGGTTTTTATTTGTCTATAAAGAGCGGAAAACACCTTTATACGTCCAGAATAGGCATATTTTATTTTCGGACAATGTATTGTCAAGGCTGATTGTATTAGCGGAATCCTATGTGGGGCTGATTTTGTAGTGTCATTTATAGCCTTAAAGTAGGTCGCTCCCAAATGAAGGCTGACCACAAATCTGCCGTATCTATGCATATTCTTTAGTGGGCATATCAAGTAACTCAGTTATTGCGAAAGGTGACCGAACCGTTTACAGGTCAATCGTATGGTAGGTTTACCATATATTCCGTATAAAAATGCTTATCTGGTACTGGCCAACAGGTACCTGATGAAACTATGATCAAGCTAATCACGAAAATCCATGAGACAGGAAATGGGCACTCAGACGTAGGTTATGCACTACCGTATCAGAAGGTCGTATCTTTGTGGGCAAATAAGGAGAAAAGAATAAAGACCGGAAGGAGAATATTTCCTTCCGGTCTTTATTCTTATACCTTGATGTAGATTTTTTTGCGAAATAGAAGGAGATTAGCCAGATACATCATTAGAACAAACCCTATTGCAAAGGCTAACGAAGCCGCTTTTGCATTCAGAAATTGAAGGTAAAAGTTCTGATAAATCCAGCTCCCTAACGACATAGATTCGTTACCAGCATTAGATACAGGAATCATATACATCAGTTTAGATACCAAGCCTGACAAGACATATACAAATAAGGCGTTCATGCCAAATACTTGAAAGGGTTTACTCCGAGAAGACCAACCTTTTAAATCGATAGCCCAATAACAAATACCAAGAAATAACAGGGCTAGCCCTCCCGTGTATAACACGTAACTGCTTGTCCAAAGCTTCTTATTAATGGGGAACGCTACATCCCAAACTAAACCGAGGGCGGTAAGTATAACACCCGCGACAAAAAGACCAGTTACGGCTTCATAGCTTCGTTCTTTCTTTAAAAGCCAGGAGCCAGTAAACACTCCGAGCATGCCTGTTCCAATGGCAGGGATAGTACTGAGAAGTCCCTCAGGATCCCAAGTTTTGGATTGGCTCCATAAATGCTGAGTACCTAATAAAAGGCGATCAAACCATGCTCCAATATTTGCTTCCGGATCAAGACTAGGTACACCATATCCAGGTACAGGAACTAAGGTCATAAGGCCCCAATAACCAATAAGAAGCGCTATGGTGATAATATATTGTGTGCGTTGGTTGGTATACAGGAAAATTAGGGAACAAAAGAAATATACGAGGGCAATGCGCTGTAAGACTCCTGGAATCCTAAGTTGACTTAAGTCGTAGTGACTAAAACCTAAAATAACCATCAGAACAATAGCCGCCAGTACGCTGTAGCCCAATATTTTTCGTTGTCGATCGTACGGCGCGCTTTGATATCTTTTTTGCTGAAGAATACCTCGGCCAAAAACGGCAAGCATAACCAGCGCAAGAATCACATAAAGTATTTTTTTCAACGTGGCAGGCTCATCGGCTTTAAAACCAAAGTCTGGGAATGCTGCCAAAAATAACCCAAGTCCAAAAATGATGAGGGTACGGGTTATTAATTTTTGTATGAGAATTGAATTTGATGCTCCCTGATCTTTTCTTCTGCCCAGAGCAAGTGGGACAGCAACCCCCATGATGAATAAAAAGAATGGGAATACCCAATCCGTTGGGGTACAGCCATGCCACTCAGCATGGAGTAGAGGCGGGTACACTTCTGACCAGGTGCCGGGATTATTCACGAGAATCATGCCGGCAATTGTAATGCCTCGAAAAATATCGAGGGATACTAAGCGTTGATTATTCATAATGGTAAGTTTAAATTTATGTCCTGAGCTCCTCACTATAGTGAGGAGCTCAGGATCAGGGTCAGGATCAGGATCAGGAAAGGACAAACTTTCAATCCGTTAATGCAACTTACTCCAGACCCGAAACAGAAAATAAGCACCGCCAGCAGCTACTATCGTCGAAATAAGTCCAGACATACTATTGCCGTAGATCCAGAAACCCGTCGCGAAAAGAGCCGAATAAACAGATAATGAACCAACCAGCATAGCCGCAATTTCCAATGGGAGCTTTCCAGTTTGAACCGTATCCTGCTGAATAGTCCCTGCTTCTAAACCCGTTTCTACTACCGGGGTCCAGCCCGCCTTCGCAGGGCGAATTAATGTATAGAATTTAGTTAGTGTATCTTGATCAGTTGGTGGCGTCATAAAGGTTACCGTTACCCATCCAACTGTAGTTATTCCAATACCCATTAATAACTTCCAGTGGTCTGCAATCTCACCTGGATGCAAAAACTCGAAATATAAAGCCACTACAAATGAAATAACCATAGCAGCTAGTTCAGAATAAGCATTGATACGCCACCAGAACCATCGTAGTATAAAAATAAGCCCTGTACCTGCCCCAATCTGAAGTAAAATGTTAAACGCCTGCAGCGCATTCTCTAATGCTAGTGCAAAAAGAGCTGCTAGTATCATCAAAACGACAGTTGATATCCTTCCAATTCTAACCAGTTGTTTGTCGCCCGCTTTAGGATTGATAAAACGTAAATAGAAGTCGTTCACTAAATAGGATGATCCCCAGTTTAGGTGAGTAGAAATAGTGGACATGAATGCAGCAATCAAAGAAGCAATGACCAAACCTAATAAGCCTGTCGGCAAAAAGGTAAGCATTGCGGGAAAAGCTAAATCGTCTTGAATTACACTGGATTTAATATTAGGGAATGCTTGTTGAAGACTGTCCAAATCCGGAAATACAATCAGCGACGCCAGTGCGATCAGAATCCATGGCCATGGTCGCAAAGCATAATGCGCTACATTAAAAAGAAGTGTCGCTCCAACCGCATTGGTTTCATCTTTTGCCGAAAGCATACGCTGAGCGATATATCCACCACCACCTGGCTCTGCACCAGGATACCACACACTCCACCATTGTACAGCCAACGGTAAAATAAATAAAGGAATAAGTTGGGTGCTGTCGGTAAAGTCAGGCAACAGATTAAGCTTTCCTGATACATTCTCATGAGTGAGCAATCCGGATAACCCTCCAACTTCCGGTAGTTGTAAAACGACTATGCAGGCCCAGATAATACCCGCCATCGCAAGGATGAACTGAAAAAAATCAGTCAAAATTACCCCGCGAAGCCCACCCAAAGAAGTATAGATCACCGTTACAACTGAAGCGATCAAAACGGTTTGAATGGGAGTTAAACCTAGTAAAACACTTCCTATTTTAATGGCTGCCAGCGTGACAGTGGCCATAATCATAATATTAAAAAAGAAACCCAAATAAATGGATCTGAATCCACGAAGGAACGCAGCAGGCTTTCCACCATACCTCAATTCATAAAACTCCAAATCGGTAAGAATACCCGACCGACGCCACAATTTAGCATACACAAAAACGGTAAGCATCCCAGTGAGCAAAAAAGCCCACCAGACCCAATTGCCGGCAACTCCATTTTTCCGAACAATATCAGTAACTAAGTTGGGCGTGTCCGCCGAAAAGGTGGTAGCCACCATCGAAACCCCCAAGAGCCACCAAGGCATATTGCGGCCCGAAAGAAAAAATTCTTTGTAGTCTTTGCCCGATTGGCGAGATACAACCAATCCAATAATCATGGAAACAGCAAAAAAGCCAAAAACAATTGACCAGTCCAGTGTTGATAGATTCATAGTTCTTTGTTTGTTTGTGGTGACTCAATACACCATTACTGGAGTCTAATTTCATCAACAAATAGCCAAGCGCGATGTCCAGCTCCTTGCGCGCCATGCGGAATTTCGCCAAAATTTTGGACTTCTAGCTTAAAGCGTTGCCCTTTTATTTCGCGTGTAAATAATTCTTTAACCTCAATTACTTTTTCATCAGATGAATCAACCGTACGTTCAAAAGCTACTGACCACTGATTCGTTTCGGGTATCCAGTATGAAAAGCGAATCATAGTAGGTGCATATACCCATTGTCCAGGGCTGTGAAAAAATCGCAAATGAAGACTGGACGCTTCCACTGGTTCTAGCGTAGTAATAATGGCCTCGAGGTCGTCCCCTTCCATCCCAATCCATTCTGAATCTCCATATCGTTGGTCACTTCCACTCACGCCATTCAGGATGACTTCAGGTTGTTGGCCATTATATTTTGGGTGTGGCTGATGTGTCAGTTCCAAAGCAGCACCATTTAATAAATGATTATAAAAAGTAATGCTACTGGATCGGCCTCGTGGCTCTCCATCCACTATAGATTGTATGGTGTAATGCCCGGATTCTGGCGCGAACGGTCCTTCATAATCTAGTTCCTCCTGAATGTCCTCTGCTGTCCGCACAACTCGGAAACTTCCTTTACCCATAGCATTAGAAGCATTAAGGATTAGCTTATCGTGATCATTGGTTCCAATGGTGACTTCCGCATCGTACAAATGATTGGCACCTTTGATACCCATGCGTTCCCATACCGGAAAATGCTGGTCAAGTCGATGGGTAAAACCGGAATAGTCTTTTTGTTCTGCGGGTGTCCATACCACTTCTGCAAGCGCTTGCATCCGTGGTAAGGCCATGTAGAACATCTTTTCAGGAGTCGCTATATACTCGGTCCAAACATTCCCTTGTGCACCAAGGATATGCGTGGCCTCGGATTCAGAAAGTTCTTGGGGTATAGGATGGTAGCCATAGACTTTTTCTAGGGGCAAAAAACCACCAATAGCTAAGGGCTCATCAGGGTGAACAGATTGGTAATAATCAAAGTAGCAGTAAGTGGTTGGTGTCATGATAACATCGTGACCTTGCTTAGCCGCTTCAATACCACCCGATTCACCACGCCAACTCATGACCGTTGCATTCGGGGCTAATCCACCCTCCAGAATCTCATCCCAACCGATTAGTTGCCGACCGTTGGAATTCAGGAATTTTTCAATTCGTTGGATAAAATAAGATTGTAGTTCATGCTCATCTTTTAATCCTTCCTTTTTGATGAGTTCTTGGCAAAATGCACTCGATTTCCACTGTGATTTGGGTGCCTCGTCACCTCCAATATGTATGTATTCGGAAGGGAATAAAGACATGACTTCCGTTAGCACATCTTCCAGAAACTGGAAAGTCGTTTCGGTTGGGCAGTAAATATTCTCGTATATGCCCCATTTGGTGGCTACCTCTATCGGCTGTTCGGTACATCCCAATTCGGGATAAGCTGCGATGGCAGCTTGGGCATGACCTGGTAATTCGATTTCAGGAATGACGGTGATCGACCGTTCAGCTGCATAAGCCACAATCTCTTTAACTTCTTCCTGTGTGTAATAGCCCCCATATTTTTTGCCATCGTATTTATATGGGCGATCGTTGAGGTGCCCAACTAATGTTTCGGAACGGTAGGCAGCAACCTCTTGTAGTTTGGGGTACTTCTTAATCTCAATCCGCCAGCCCTGATCTTCTGTGAGATGCCAATGAAACCGATTCATTTTATAGGTTGCCAGCAGATCAAGATAGGTTTTGATGGTTTCTACCGGAAAGAAATGACGGCCAACATCTAAATGCATACCCCGGTAGGGAAAAGCTGGATAATCCGTAATGGTAACTTGTGGCAGAGTAATACCCGTATTATCTCCAGGAGCGCTGGACCAAGAAAGTTGCCTTAGGCTTTGAATACCATAAAACAGACCCGCTTCATCTCCAGCGGTCAGATGAATACCCGATTTTTCAATATGTAATTTATATCCTTCAGCAGGAAGATCTTCGGAAAAGGAAAGTCGTACGGTAAAAGGTGCCGCATCGGATTGCTGTAACGCATAGGTCTCTTGCCAACGCTTAAGGTGAGCTAATACCAAGCTTGGATTGTTAAAAGACGGATCGATATCCCAGTCGAGTGCACTATTCAAACGAAAAGGTTCCCCTTGTGTTTGATAAGAAACAGGTTGTGGGATCAGCATATGTGGTGGCTCTTGAACGTCTGCTCGACCTGATGTAAAAGGGATACAGCAGGCTAGCAACAAATAGATTGTTGAGATCATAACAAAGTGATTATGCTTTAAAATGGCATTAACCAACTATTCGTTAGGTTGGCTAATGCGTTACCAACTGGGGCTACCTCCTAATTGGAAGTAGTAGCTTTTGCTTTTCGTTTTGTTTTTGCATTCACTTTTTGTTGGTGTTCTTTTGCAACTGTACTTGGGTTTTGCCAATCAAATTTCCAGCGGCTGAAAGCTTCCATAGCTTCGTATTCTGCTAGACCTAAACTTCGGTATGCATTGGCTAAATTTTTGTTTCGATCTTCAGCACGTTGCCAAAATTCTCTGGAGTCATTTCCTGGGAACGGGGGTCTGTCTTTTTGGGATTGGTGCATAAATATCGAGTCCCGTTTTTTAAGTAATTCTGCAGGACTGATAGGAACCGTCATTTCAATTTCGTGAACCGGCC
>JABSSK010000169.1 GCA_013214265.1 Saprospiraceae bacterium
ATTTTGTGCCGTCCATCCTATTAGTTGGGTCGGCTCTTTTATTTTCCTAATGCTTGTTTTCCTTTTTCTATTCCGACTTTATAGTGTTCCAAGCACCTTTCTCTGGCTAATTTATGATCGACAATGGGATTTGGATAGGCATTGGTTCCATATTCCGGAATCCATTTACGAATGTACCCCTCCTCTTTATCAAACTTTTTAAGTTGTGAGGCAGGATTAAAAATTCGAAAGTACGGCGCTGCATCCGTCCCAGAACCGGCGGCCCATTGCCAGCCACCATTATTCGATGCCAAATCAAAATCAAGCAATTTTCGAGCAAAATAAGCTTCACCCCATCGCCAATCAATAAGTAGATGCTTAGTTAAAAAAGAAGCTGTTATCATGCGCGACCGGTTATGCATAAAACCCGTATGGTTTAATTCGCGCATACCTGCATCAGCCATAGGGTACCCAGTTTGGCCCGCACACCATGCTTCAAATTCAGATTCGTTATTCCGCCATTCAATATAATCATACTCTGGACGGAAAGCGCGGTGTGCTACGTGCGGAAAATTAGCTAAAATTTGTGCATAGAAATCACGCCAAATCAATTCATTCAAATAGGTATCATTGAGCAACTTAGCCTTTCGTACCTTTTCCCGAATACTAATCGTACCAAACCTAAAATGAATACCAAGCTTAGAAGTACCTGCTATTGCAGGAAAATTTCTGTTCTGTTCGTAATCTTTTATTTTCTTTTGTGGGACAATCCGATCTGGAATCTCTAAATGGTTTTCCTCAAATCCCATTTCTGCCAAAGTAGGCATTGGAGTGGATGATGTTTTTAGATAATGATAGAAAAATTCATCATTTGCAAAAGACTGGTTTCCCCTATCTTGACCTCCTCCTGTTTCGGCGAATTGTGCTTTCCAAACACGACTGTATGGAGTGAATACCGTGTAGGGTTTGCCATCCTTTTTTGTTACCTCCAATTTTTCAAAGACCACATGGTCCTTGAAAGTGTGAAATGGAATACCCTTGTGGTCCAGCATTTTAGCGATTGTAGCATCCCTTTTTTGTGCATAAGGCTCATAGTCCCGATTCGTATAGACAGCTACAACATTATGGTTTTGTAAAATTTGCTGCCAAACTTCTATAGGTTTACCATATTTCACCAATATTGTGCTACCTATTGCCTCGAGTTCTTTTTGAAGTCGCTGCAATTCTTTATGTATGAAGGTAACGCGAGGGTCATTTACATCTTCTAATTTATTCAGAATCTCGGTATCGAAAATAAACAAAGGCAAAACCGGTATTCCTGTTTGCAGTGCTTGGAAAGCACCTGCGTTATCATGCAAGCGTAAATCCCTGCGGTGCCAAAAAATCACAATATCGGAATTCATATAATGGCTATTGTTACGATGGCTCTAACAGTCCAAAGTGTGCTTTGTTTACTTTACCTTTACTGAGGTAAAAATCATCTTATGCGCTTATTATTGTGTATTACCATACTGATCCTTACAACAGGATGTCAGACCGAATCCTCAGCCCTCAGAAAACAAATACGCGACTTAAAAGAAGAACCGTCGGATAGCAGCCAACAAGCATTAATAGCTGTCTACAATCAATACATATCCTCTTTCCCTTCGGATAGTCAACGTGTATCTTCCTACTTCAGAGAACTGGCAGCTATTGAGTATAAAAGCTTTAGATATGCTGCTGCCATTAGTTATCTATACACCGGTCTTCGTGATTATTATTCCATTCAGGATGAAACCATCGAAAACATTCGGTTTCTAAAGCATATGTATACCCAAACCGTACAATCTGATTTTCTGAGTACCATCTTGGATGGTGTTGCCTATCAAGCCTTTCCAAATGTATTTGAACCTCCTCCGTCTCAAGAATCAGTTGAAGCGTTATTGGAGCGTAAACAAAAACAAGTATACACCGAATTAGCACAGTTTGTAGATATGGAATCTGCTAATGTATTTATATCCGCCTGTGAGCTATACGCACTTATTCTACCCCATAAGACGCAATCCCCTAATTTTTTATTTGCCGCAGCAGAAGTATGTCAGGGCCTTGGAGTGTTTCAGCGATCACTTGGACTGTTGGATTGGATAACTAGTAGATACCCGAATCACAAACGGGGTATACAGGCCTCTTTTTTAAAGGGATTTATTTTAGATGAATACCTAAACGACACCGTAGCCGCAAAAAATGCCTATCAAACATTTTTAACGACCTATCCTGATAATGAATTTACAGATGATGTAAAGTTGTTACTTGAGGCATTGTAGGCGAGTAAAAAGTAAACTTTACAGTAAGATGAATACGATTCACTTGATACTTTAAATGTCTTTACCTAATTTTGAAATATCACAACGGTGATAAAAAATACCACTCGGGTATCAAAATGTTTTGGCTCTACATTTTATACAAATTAGGGTACGACTTGGTGTGACTAGGGCGGGCCTCAGTCCTAGTATTGCTAGGATTCGCAATAGCGACAAGGGGATTACTGAACCACACTAGCGGCCTTATCCATGTTTTTTTTCGAGGGTCCAAAACCACCCTGATACTCTTGTGGTTTTTATTTACCCAGCAACGGTTAGTCCCAGAGCTATACCTTTTTCCAGCATAAACTGATAAGCTGCCTCGTACTCGTTAGGTATATCCCCTTCCAATATGGCTTCTCGGATAGCTGATTTTAAATCACCTACTTGACGAGAAGGTTTCAATCCAAACGTTTCCATAATAAGTTCTCCTGTAATAGGAGGCTGCCAATTGCGAAGGTGGTCTTTTTCTTCTACTTCTTTGAGGCGCTCCCGGACCAGTTCATAATTCTCGAGATACCGCTTGACTTTACGAGGATTTTTAGATGTAATATCTGCCTCACAGAGCATCATTAAATCGTCAATGTCATCACCAGCATCGAACAAAAGTCGTCGTATAGCTGAATCTGTAATATTTTCCTTGGTTAAAGATATGGGGCGTAAATGTAACCGGACCAATTTTTGAACATACTTCATTTTATGATCCATAGGTAACCTGAGTCGGCGAAATATTTTAGGGACCATATTTGCTCCGACTACTTCATGACCATGGAATGTCCAACCGTGTTCGGGATGATACCTTTTAGTAGGTGGCTTGGCAATATCATGTAAAATAGCAGCCCAACGTAACCACAAGCTTTGGGTATTACGCGACAGGTTGTCGAGCACTTCTAAGGTGTGGTAAAAGTTATCTTTATGTCCTCTGCCTTGCTTTACCTCTACGCCTTGCAGAGCGACCATTTCTGGAAAGATAAGTTGTAATATTCCTGAATCAAAGAGTAGTTTGAAGCCCAGTGAAGGCTGTGGTGACAGGATAATTTTATTTAATTCCGTGGCTATTCGCTCAAAAGAGACGATTTTGATGCGTTTGCAGAATTCTGCTAATGCTGCCTTTGTAGCTGGATCGATTTCAAAATCCAGTTGGGTAGCAAACCGAATGGCACGCATCATACGCAGGGGGTCATCCGAGAACGTTCGCCCAGGCTCGAGGGGTGTTTTTATTAGCTTTTGTTCCAGATGATGGAGCCCATCGAATGGGTCAATAATACGACCAAAGTCTTGTTGATTCAAGCTAACAGCTAAGGCATTAATCGTAAAATCTCTTCTGTTCTGATCATCTTCAAGGGTACCATCCTCAACAGAAGGTTTGCGGGAATCATGGCGATATGATTCCTTTCTGGCTCCCACAAATTCAATTTCCAAATCACCATGCTTTAGCATGGCGGTAAAAAACCGGCGATAGAAGGAGATTCGAGGTATGGGTCGCAAGGTAGCTGCCACATTTTCGGCCAAGCGAATGCCACTACCGACACAAACAATGTCGATATCTTTTGAAGGGCGCGCCAATAGCCGGTCTCTCACATATCCACCCACAACAAAGGCCGGATAATTTAGCTCCGCAGCTACATCACCAATAAGATTGAATATTTTTCGTTCGTGCTCTTGAATATCAAATACCACGTGTTCGTCGTTACAATTATTTCAAGGGGATATTTAAACCTATAATCATTATATGGTCATTATACCTTCATTGGCATAATGAGCTTCTAGTTCATCAATGATATGGAATAGTTCGTCAGGATCTTGGCTTTGTACCAGTCGACCTCGGAAGTGTTTCACACCTGGATAACCTCGGAAGTAATTGGTGTAATGGCGTCTCATTTCAAGGATACCCAATTTAACACCTTTCCATTCCAAGGAATGCTTTACATGTTGCCTCACTGCTTTTACGCGTTCGTGAATATCTGGAGGAGGGAGTATTTCGCCGGTCGCAAAATAGTGTTTTATGTCCCTAAATATCCAAGGGTTTCCAATACTGGCACGTCCAATCATTATACCATCCACGCCATATCTTTCCCGATAAAGTTGTGCTTTTTGGGGGCTATCAATATCCCCATTTCCAAAGATAGGAATGTGAATTCTTGGGTTTTCCTTTATTTTTCCTATTAGTGTCCAATCCGCTTCGCCTTTATACATCTGTTTGCGGGTTCGGCCATGGATACTTAAAGCTTTAATGCCTACATCTTGTAATCGTTCGGCTACCTCTTCGATAAACATGGTTTTCTCATCCCATCCCAATCGGGTTTTGACCGTTACGGGTAGAGAGGTTGATTTGACCACCGCCTCAGTCAGTTTCACCATACGATCTATATCCTGAAGGATACCTGCACCTGCCATTTTACAAACGACCTTTTTTACTGGACATCCATAGTTGATGTCTAACACTTCTGGCTGTGCTTCCTCCACTATTTCAGCAGCACGCATCATAGAGTCCATTTCAGCGCCAAATATCTGGACACCAATAGGCCGTTCTGCTTCGTAGATATCCAATTTCTGAACGCTTTTAGAAGCGTCACGAATCAAACCTTCAACGGATATAAATTCAGTATACATCATATCGGCTCCTTGCTCTTTGCAAAGTGCCCTAAAGGGAGGATCACTCACATCTTCCATGGGCGCCAGTAAGAGTGGGAATTCTCCCAATTCGATATTGTCTATCTTAACCATCACAATTTTATTGTACGAGAACTTACGCTTCAGAGAATACAAAAATAAGGGTTCTTCGATACAATTAAAAAAAATGGAAATCGACCTTTATATTTTGGCTAGATTCTTAATTTGACACATAATTGTTTTGAGAAACCCCAGTATACAAGTAGAAAATTATAATTTTACGCGTTCTGGAATTAAGATTCTAGGCAAACGAAAAAAATTCTTTTATGCTAACCGGAGTTATAGCCTGCTTCATAATTGGGTACGTTCTTATCGTATTTGAACACCCTCTTAAACTCGATAAGTCAGTTCCTGCTCTTCTTATGGGGTCTTTGATATGGGCCATGATTTCACTAGGACATTTGGATGTTGTTTCACACACCCACCAAGCAGGTCACCTTGAAGAAGTTTTACTCCATCATATCGGAAAAACAGCAGAAATATTAATTTTCTTGATTGGTGCTATGACCATTGTCGAGCTTATTGATATGCACAAAGGTTTTTCGGTCATTACGGATCGTATCCAGACCAAGCAAAAAAGCACCATGTTATGGATGATAACCATATTAGCTTTTTTTCTCTCTGCAACACTCGACAATCTGGCATCAACCATTGTTTTAGTGTCTCTGCTTCGCCGTTTAGTTCCTGATCGGTCCGAACGCTTGTGGTTTATATCGTTAGCCGTTATAGGAGCTAATGCAGGTGGGGCATGGTCACCCATTGGTGATGTCACCACTACCATGCTTTGGATCGGTAAGAAGGTATCAACTGGGGGTTTAATACAGAATCTCATTCTTCCGTCATTGGTTTGTGCATTGTTACCCACATTTATTGCTTCCTTGATGAAACCTTTTCAGGGAGAAATTACTCGAAAAGACATTCCGCCCATCCATTCGGATCAAGCTCAATTAAAGCTCCTCAGTAGTAAGACTATGTTATTTACAGGTCTGGCTGGTTTAATTTTTGTTCCTATTTTTAAATCCATCACCCACCTCCCTCCTTACGTAGGCATGATGCTATCATTGGGTGTGGTTTGGCTGGTTTCAGAATACATTCATCCAGAGGAAGATTTCACAGAAGAGAAACGCGAGCGATACTCTGCTCACCGTGCTCTTTCTCGCATTGAAATGAGTAGTATCATCTTTTTCCTCGGTATTTTAATGGCTGTGGCTGGCTTGGAATCTGTGGCAGTGGCTGCTGAAGGTCACCACGGTGAAAAAACAGGCCTCTTAATGGCATTGGCCGAACAACTTCAAGCTAGATTACCCAACCAAGACGTTGTCATAATCATCCTTGGGTTCTTATCCGCAATTATTGATAATGTTCCCTTGGTTGCTGCATCTATGGGCATGTATTCAATGGATGCCTTTCCCATGGACAGTAAATTATGGCATTTTATTGCCTTCTCAGCGGGTACTGGTGGTTCCATGCTAATTATTGGATCAGCGGCTGGTGTTGCAGCTATGGGAATGGAAAAAATTGATTTTATCTGGTATTTTAAGAATATCAGTTGGTTGGCATTGACTGGTTTTCTGGGTGGGTGTCTAACCTTTCTTTTAATTTATCAAATTATACATTAAACATTATCCGTATCCTTACATTTTAATGATGTATTCATGGCTATTAGCTAAAACACTTCTTCTTGATCACCCGCGCAAGAAAAATCTTAAATCATGTTCTTAAAGTTTATTCCCTACTTGTTGATACTTACACTTTCCATCGTCCTTTGGTCTTGCTCGGGAGCATATTCAAAGGCGGACTTAAATGGTACTTGGACTGGCGTGGAAATAACCGAAGAAGGCTTACCCTTGGATGGTGTAAATCCGCAAGCGCTATCCTTTTCTTTTTCAGAGGAAGGATATAACTATATTGGAAATTTAAATTATCGAGAAGCAGGAAATTTCGAGTTAACACCACCCTATTTGCATACGACTGACACCCTAAATCAAGCTACCACCAAAAAAACGGTAGAGATTATTTCAATCACCTCAGATTCTATGCAGTTGCGTATGATGGAAAATGGGAAAGAACGCTTACTCAAACTTGCAAAGCAAGAAGAGTAGGCAGTAAAATGCCTACCATCCGGTATCATTATTAAGGTTTTTTACGTCAATTTTGATAGCTCCCGTAACCAAAATATCCGCACGTAAACCTTCCCTTAGCACATATACATCGCGTATGTCGAGTTTATCAACACGACCGGTCATTTGTACCCCTGGAGCTAGCTGATATCCGTTGAGTTGTTGTGTGATCATCTCTTTGGATTCTCGTAAGTTGGATTGTAATAAGAAATTCATATTATCCTGAATCTGGTTTTTTATAGGTCCTTTCAACAACCATCCAGCACTTTTGAAAAGGAAATTACGCGTATCAAGGGTGAAATCAAGGTCACGCAACTCGATTGTTCCTTTGTTGATATTATAAACGGGCCTGCCCTGCAAGTAAATCTCTCCAGTATACGAGCCCCTCAATCTAGTGCTGACAATCACCATATCTTCCTGACCCCACAAATTAATATCTTCTACCATGACAAATCGTTTCCCATAGTCAAAAGTCTCACCAACTAATGATTCTCTGGCCAATCTTTCCGCTTCTTCGTAGGTTATATTGGCACCAATATTAATCACAAAACCTTCAAAGGTTTGAACTTCTTCTTTGAAAGGCGGTAGGTCGATCACCTGCAAAGCTTTGGGCTTTGGTCCTACCGATACCGTCGGCTCCCCTTCAATTCGCAATTGCATATAAAAGGAATCCTGTCGAGTAACAATAGGTGACATACCTATATGCTGTGGATTTACAGATAACCAGGTGCTATACTCAGGTGATACTAATATCGGCTCGTACATCTGTGACCAAGTATCAGATACCAAATTCTCCAGTCCACCTTCATTTTTTACTAAACCATCAATCGTGCTAGCGATGTATTTGCGGCTGTTATTTAGTACAAGATTCGCTACAAATCCAACAGGAATGTTTATGCCAGCCATGCGAACTTTAGGCTTCTGCAACCATCGGTGCCCCTTAACCACAGTTGAGGTTTCAATCCCCCAATCTTCCCTGATTTGAAAAGCAGTGGCAAAGTCCATACTAATTTCTCCAGTAGCCTTGAGCTTCGTAATGCCTGCATTATACTCGATACTCAAATCTACCGGAACAGTGTAAGAAATAACTTGGGAATCAACCCGTAAACGAATGGCTTCTCTTTTTATGGCTTTGATTTTCATATTGTCACCATCTCTAAAGTCATTATCCTCGTATACAACACCATCCAACTGGTTGTTAAGGGTTTTTTCCAATTCAGCTATACTTAGTTCAATAGGAATACTGAGTACAGATCGTTTTTGGTCCATGATATCCCGATATTTTTCAGTAGGTCGCTCCAATTTTTTAGGGGCTGAACAACCCGTAAGTAAAGCAAAGAAGAGGAAACAAATCAGAGAGGTAAAGTTGCGCATCACAATATTTTTTGGCGACAGCCCGCGATCAAATTATAAAAAGACCTATGTAAATATCCATAAAATGAAGGGAATTTAAAACCCTTCATAAAATTTAGTTCCTGCACTATATTCAGATTTTATGCAACCCTCAGTACCCTGTACTGTCATTAATTTTAAATTAAATATTCACTTATGCATCGACACTATATAATCATAGCTTTCTGTTTTCTTTGGATGCTACAACCGACATGCCCTGCACAAGGACAAACGATTTTTGGTTACCGTACTAACGATAATGCTTTTTTAGGTGTAACCGCTGACCAAATTTCTAAGCGAAAAGTCCAACTACTGGGCTTGGAAAATCGATATGGCGAGTATATAACCTCCATCGTTGAAGGAAGTGCAGCTGAAAAAGCAGGTCTGCTACCCCTTGATTTCCTTACAGGCATCAATGATGAAGAGCTTGACTGGTCAACAGATCTGTCTGATTTACTCGGACAATACCAAGCAGGTGACGAAGTAAATATTCATTTCGTCCGCAAAGGTAAAACCATGACCAAACTAGTAACCCTAGGTAAACGACGATCAACCAACTGGAATATGTCTTCATTTTCCTTCCCCCAAAATAATAATGAGCCATTTCTCGGAATCAGTAAGCATGATGCCCATTCCGACTATGAATTAGGGGTTCGGGTAAATATCATCGATATGTCTACCGCGGACGATTTAGGTATGAAAGACGGTGATGTCATTCTAAAAATTAATGACTATCCTATGGTTGATTGGGAAGATATATCCGGGGCCATTGATATGCTGCAAGTAGGCGATAACATTAATCTGGAATGGGAACGTGTAGGCAAATCTTACAAGCAATCCGGAACAATAAAAAGCAAAGCTGATCGCAATAGTTCTAGATACAGCTTTAGTGCTTCTGGTTATAATAACACCTCTGATTATGCTTTTTTAAGACGCCACTTGAATGTTCGCATAGTATTTGAGGTGAAAAACATCAGCGAATTCAAACAAAACATCTCCCGAACTCCTGAGAACACAGAACGGCCTACTAATAGACAAAGCGTTATTTTGCCCCTGACTGTTGTAAAATTAGTAGAGGGCGAAAGGACGCTATTGTGGGAGCGCTGCCTTCAGCGTCTATTGAATAGTACGCAATAACC
>JABSSK010000017.1 GCA_013214265.1 Saprospiraceae bacterium
TCAATGTTCATTTCTACGATGTTAAAGAACTAACACCCGGCCACTCCCTCGTTATAAGGAAAAAAGGACATGTTGCTGAAGTACCTTTTATTGAAAAAACAGAACGAAGTGCATGCTCCTTCGAACGAATTTACTTTTCCAGAGGTACGGATCGCGATATATATTTAGAACGCAAAAAACTGGGGGAACAGCTAACCGATTCGATCTTGAAAATGGTTAAATACGATTTTGAACACACGGTTTTTTCATTTATTCCAAACACAGCTGAATCAGCATTCTTTGGTTTAATGCACGGTATCCAAGACCGAATGAATACCATCAAAGAGGAAAGAATTCTTCAATTAATGGCAGAAGATAAGCTCAAACCTAAAAAACTCCAACGGATTCTATCTGCAACACCCCGAATTGAAAAAATAATCGTTAAAGATGCAAAGCAACGTACGTTCATAGCAGATACAACATCAAGAGGCAACCTAGTTTCTCATGTTTACGATGTAACCTATGGCATTGTTGAGAATGATATCGATACGCTCGTCCTTCTCGATGACTCCATTGTTCGGGGTACCACTATGCGAGATAGCATACTCCAGATTGTCTCTCGATTAAATCCCAAAAAGGTCATTATTGTCTCATCAGCACCTCAAATTCGATACCCAGACTGTTATGGTATAGACATGTCAAAGATGGGTGAATTTGTGGCTTTCCGTGCCCTCGTTGCACTACTAAAAGAGAACAATAAAGAGTATCTCCTAGAAGAAGTGTATGACCGTTGTAAAGCACAAGAGCATAAACCTAAAGAGCAAATCACAAATGAAGTTCAGACACTTTATGATGAATTTAAATATGAAGAAGTGTCTGATAAAATTGCCGACATTATTAGACCCGCTAACATCAAGCCAAAAGTCAAAATCATCTATCAAACTATCGAAGGCTTACACCGTGCTTGCCCCAAAAATAAAGGCGACTGGTACTTTAGTGGAAACTATCCAACTCCTGGAGGTAATCGCGTTGTAAACCGTGCCTTTATTAATTACATGGAGAAAAAGAATGTTCGGGCTTATTAATATGTGACCCGAAAAGAATGTCAACAAACCCAAACCGGAGCTTTGGTATAGCGTCACAAATGCAGATAAATGAATTTAATATCCAAGAAACAATATGGATTTAACTCTTCATTATTTAAGCTTGCTCAGACGCTTACCAGCCTCCATCAGAACGTCTTCTGTTTTTGCAAAACAAAGCCTAATTACCCGATCATCATGGCCACTCGAATTAAAGGCTGAAACTGGAATAGCCGCAACGCCAATGTCTTGTGTGAGCCACGATGCAAATTCCACATCCGAAACCTGTGAAATATGCCCATATCCAAAACACTGAAAATAAGTTCCGCTGCAAGTAAGAGGCCGCAAAGGCGTTAGGTCCATCAAATGGCCAAAAAAGTCTCTCTTCTGCTGGTAAAAATCTGAGAGTGTATCCGTACGCGCAGGATCAGTAAGGTGGTCAGCTAATGCATATTGCATAGGTGTATTAACAGAAAAAACATTAAACTGATGCACCTTACGGTACTCATGCATAAAAGAAGATGGACCAACCAAATAACCGATCTTCCATCCCGTATTATGAAAAGTCTTTCCAAATGAATACGTAGCTACACTCCTTTGCCGGAGTTCCGAATACTTCAATATGGTGTGATGCTCCTGTCCATCATAAATAATATGCTCATATACTTCGTCACTAAGCCCCCACATAGATGTATTTTTCACCAAACCTGATAGGGCTAGCATATCGGATTTACTAAAAACAACACCCGTCGGATTATGAGGCGTATTGATTATTATTAATCGCGTGCGATCCGTAGTAAGCGCCTTGACTCGAGCCCAATCTATTGAAAAGTCAGGCCCTTCTAACTGGTAAATAATAGGTACTCCTCCAAATAATTCAATAGCTGGCCTGTAAGAATCGTAAGCAGGTTCAAACAAAACAACCTCATCACCGGGATGAACAAGAACCGAAAGTGCCGTGAAAATCGCTTGGGTAGCACCTGCTGTGATATTGATCTCCTCCGCCGGGTCGACTGTCACCTGATATAGCCGATTTATTTTTTCCGCTATCCGCTGCCGCAGTATCGGCAAACCTGCCATCGGGGCATACTGATTATGCCCTGCCTTCATATGATGACTCACTCTGTTTATAAGTGCCCGATCAGAGGAATAATTTGGAAAGCCTTGTGATAGATTGATGGCATTATACTCATTTGCCATTTTTGACATCACTGAGAAAATGGAAGTCCCAACATTCGGTAATTTGGTATTCATTTGCATGCCATTACTGTTTTAAGGAAAACTACATGGAATTTTATCAATCCCAAAATGTTTCCCATTTTAGGCTGGCTTATAAGTATCATAAATTTGTTCAATGACCTGAGCCAATGCATGGTCTTTCTCAGTGACTATATTACCTGCATCATGGGTTTGCAGTGCGATATCCACTGTATTATACACATTAGACCAGTTAGGGTGGTGTGCATGCTCTTCTGCATAAAAAGCTACCTCTGTCATAAAAGCGAAAGCCTTTTTGAAATCTGTAAAGATGAACTTTGCATATAGGGCATTGTCTTTTTCAGTCCACATATTTTTTGGTATGTAACTTACAAAAAACTGGTTTCGTTCATATCCTGTACCAAAGATCTTTCTCACTCAAACAGAATCCAGGAATTAGCTTAGCCTAATAAGAACCGATCATAATACACATAATCATAAGCTATACCCACTGCTCAGGGTTAAGCAAAACACTAATGGTAACGAATCGATGATATGATCAACAATATCCCAGGATACACTCCCCCTGCACACCGACAGGGCTCTGTTATCGATAATCTAGGATGATATTGCAGATGATTTCATAAACGAGGCAGTAATATGTACTGGCATATTTGGTCACCCAACATGCAAATATGGAAAGGTTCGTTAGTTATTTAAGCACAAGTGGTCATACGTTACTTAGACCATCTTATCTATCAATGGGCTAGATATAATGAAGCTAATATGCTCAGCATAAAAACGATTTGCCTTTAATTACTCCCTAAAAAAAATAGATTCACCAATGCATGAGATTATAAACCCAAACAATGGCTAGAGTCCAAATGCATCCGTTTTGATAGACTTATTTCCATCTAGGTTATCAAAATCCCAATTGTAAGCATCTAGATTTTTAACGCCTATCTTCAGTAAATCAATACAATGCCGAACATCTGACTTACTAGCCATCTCAATCGTCTGATGCATATTACGAAGTGGAATGGAAATGGCTCCAGTGATTGCACCTTTTTTCCCATATCGTTGGATTCCTGCTGTGTCTGTACCGCCTGCTGGTAAAACTTCTACCTGCCAGGGTATTCCTTCTGCCTCAGCCTGCTTTTTGAGGTATTTAACCATTCGATAATCACTTATCGTTGAGCCGTCCATTATTTTAATAGCAGCACCTTTACCCAAGCGAGTAACCATTTCATGCGGTTGTGCTCCGGGTACATCAAAAGCAATGGTCACGTCTAATCCAAAGCCAAAATCAGGATTAATATGGTGAGCACTTGAGATCGCGCCCCTAAGGCGAACTTCTTCTTGCACTGTAAATACGGCATAAAAATCATATGGAAGTGGTACACCCTGTAACTCTCGTAGAGTTTCTAATAATATGAACACAGAGACTCGATTATCTAGAGACTTGCCATTGACACAATCACCCATCTCAATAAGATCGCGTTCTCGGGTAATAGGGTTACCCACTTCAACCAATGCCTCCACCGCTTCACGAGATAAACCCAAATCAATAAAATATTCAGATATCGGTAACTGACGATTACGTTCATCGGCTTTCATAAGATGAATCGGCTTACTGCCCATTACACCAATAATATCTTTTTTACCATGAACAATGACACGCTGAGAAGTCAGTGTTTTAGGGTCAAAACCCCCTAGAGGGTGAAACCGTATAAACCCTTCATCATCAATATGGGTAACAATAAATCCAATTTCATCCATATGTGCTGCGGCCATCACACGCTTACGTTCTTGCCCCCGACGAATAGCAATAACATTTCCCATCGCATCCAATCGTACCTCATCTACTAAAGGTGTAACTTCGCTAATTACCAATTCACGAATACGTTGTTCAAAACCAGGCGCGCCAGGCGCTTTACATATTTTCTCAAGAAGCTGGACGTTAATCATATGTGTTGTAGTTAATGCGCCAAAAATAATTCGATTTTATCAAGGCCAAAAGAAAACGATTACTTTTACGAGCTAAGGCCTGTTATTATACAATTATGTCCGGAATAAAAAAATTAGCGGGAGAAACAGTAATTTATGGTACCAGTAGTATACTTGGCAGACTACTAAATTTTGTTGTTCTCACTCCTTACCTTACACGAGTTTTTACCAATCAGGAATACGGGCAATTCTCCGATTTATATGCATGGGCAGCCTTGCTGATGGTCATCTTTACGTATCGTTTAGAAACAACCTTTTTCCGCTACGGTCGCAAAAAGGATGATCGTAATATTACATTTTCAACGGCAAGTTTATCGATCCTAATCTCGACGCTACTTTTCTGTTTGGTATTACTTGGATTTTCAAAATCAATTGCAGATGGACTACAATATCAGAACCACCCTGAATACATACAGTATTTTATTTTAATTATTGCTTTTGATGCTTTAGCCGCCATTCCTTTTGCACGCCTACGCCTCGAAAATAGACCTTATCTATTTGCAGCTTTGAAAATACTAGGTATTGTTGTCAATGTCCTTTTTATATTCTTTTTCCTAGAAGTACTCCCTTGGTTCCAACCTTATTATGATGATAATAAAAGGCTGAGCTATGTTTTCCTATCCAATTTATTAGCTTCTGGAGCTGTACTCCTTTTTCTATTGCCCGCTTACCGATATGTCAGATTACAATTTGATCAATCGTTATGGCGAAAAATGATACGCTATGCGGGGCCTTTAATTCTAGCAGGTATTGCTGGTGTCGTCAATCAACTCATTGGCATTCCTCTATTACGTCAAATTGCAAGTCCTAACCTACAATACAACGAAGAGCTAGCCGGAATTTATGGTGGTGTCGCCAAACTCGCAGTCCTGATTAACTTATTTACACAGGCGTTTAATTATGCCGCCGAACCCTTCTTCTTTCGCCATGCTGATAAGGCTAACTCAAAAATGGTATATGGCCAAATTGGACAAGCTTTTAGTCTGGTTGGGGCACTCGCTTTTCTCACTATTATGTTATATCTAGATGTAATTAAATACTTAATTGACCCTGAAATGCACGAAGGCCTCGGCATTGTACCTTTACTACTATTAGCCTATATCTGTTTGGGCTTATTTTACAATTTTTCCATTTGGTACAAGCTGGCAGATCGTACGGTTATGGGCGGATATATTGCACTGGGCGGCTCGGCCATCACCATAGCCCTAAATCTCATTTTAATCCCTCGTGTTGGATACTATGGCCCTGCAATTGCAGCCCTTTCTTGCTATGCATTTATGGCCTACTCCAGTTACAAAACAGGGCAGAAGTACGCTCCTATTCCCTATCCAATAACAAGAATGGGATTATACTTTTTAGTGGCAGGCAGCGGTTACTTTTTAGCGGATACTGGCCGTGCTATTTGGGGTAACCAACCACTCGTTATATTAGGGGTCAACACTCTAATCTTAGTTGGCTGCATATGGCTGTTTTACCGGCTTGAACGACATCTGTTCCAGCAGTTCTTATCCATGACTCCTTTTCGGAATTGGATCAAAAAAAGCAAAAAATAACTATCATTTATCGGGCGATGGTTGTGAGTCCGTACGTACAAGATCTACAGCTATCAACCCTTGGTTCGTTTCAATGATCGAGAAGGAAACCTTTTCTCCTTTTTTCCATTCCAGATCATTGCCTCGGGCTTTAAAAAAAAATTCCTCTCGGCTTTCGGCTATACGCACATAACCGTACCCTTTAGTTCTGATAAAAAATTGTATAAAACCGATTGGCATAGTGTATTTTTGCAGCGTCTTGAACTTGTCTTTGGGAAATTAACAAATACTACATTATGAAGTTTTCACGCCCCATCCCAATTAAGGAAATAGCGGCTTTGATTCAGGCTGAAATCATCGGGGATGATAAAATACAAGCTACAGGGATCAATGAAATACATCAAGTTGAGCCCGGGGATATAACGTTTGTAGATGTAAAGAAATACTTTAAAAAATCGTTATCCTCCAAAGCCAGTATCGTCATACTGAATGAACGTGTAGCAGCCCCTAAAGGAAAAACACTTTTACTTTGTGATGAGCCCTTTAAAGCATATAACGATCTGGTATTGAGCCACCGACCCTTTACCCCATTGAACCAACTACATCATCCAACCGCCAAAATTGCCCCTTCAGCCATTATTGAGCCTAATGTAATCATTGGACCACATGTTGTGATTGGTCCGGAATGTCATATAATGGCTAATGCCGTTTTAGCGGAATACACCGAGTTGGGTAAAGGCGTAATTGTTCAATCTGGGGCCAATATCGGAACGGATGCCTTTTATTTTAAACGCACTCCGCAAGGGTACACCAAATGGCGATCTGGTGGTCGGGTTCTCTTAGCAGATCATGTAGATATCGGATCAGGGTGCACCATCAACAAAGGCGTTTCTGGAGATACGATTATTGGGGAAGGAACTAAAATAGACTGTCAGGTTCACATTGGGCATGACGTGCGTATTGGTAAGAGATGCTTATTTGCAGCTCAGGTTGGTATTGGTGGCAACACCATTGTAGGCGACGATGTTATAATGTACGGACAAGTCGGTATCGCACAGAACCTAACCATCGGCAATAAAGTAGTTATTTTAGCTAAGTCAGGTGTCTCCAAGGACATTGAAGACGGTAAAATTTATTTCGGATACCCAGCAGGGGAAGCTCGATCTACCTATCGGGAGTTAGCTGCTTTACGACATTTACCTGAGTTTTTATCGAGCTATTATAAAAAATAAGCTTTCCATTACTTTATAAACTAGCTTAAACCACAAAGGAATCTCCTCTGTGAAGGAAATCCCTTTGTGGTAGTGATTTAGCATGTTAACGATGCTTACTTTTTGGATACCCGACGGGTAGTAACGATTTTATTCTGACGATTTATGATTTGAATTAAATAGATTCCTTTAGTCAAATCGCCAATGTATAGTTTTTTATCTATAGATATATTCGTGAACGTCTTGATTTTTCTGCCTACTAAATTGTAAACGGCCACTTCTTTTATACCTTCCACTGAGGTAAGGCTTATGTGGGATACGGCAGGATTAGGAAAAACCTGTATTTGCTCAGTAGCCTCTTTCTTATCGAAAGGGGACATCCAGTCACGATTCGTACTAGTTTGAGCTTGAGCGATATTAATAAATAGTATTGCAGCTAAGCAAAGTAAAAATTGCTTCATTCACGGTATTTTTAGCCTCTAAGTTGCCTTTAGTGTACGTATTCAGAACGTTAAAATACAGTTATATACGCACCTATACAAATATCCAGAGCGACACACGTATCACTTTAACAGAATAATTATGCGTTAAAACTGCCATTAAAGCCCGCCATACATACTAAAGCGGGCTTTTTGCCGTTAGGCTTCTTTTTCAATATTTAACACTTCTTGGAAGTGTGCAGCAAACTCATCCAAGGTCATTATCCCCTGATCGCCTTGTCCTTGGCGACGCACCGATACATTCCCATTGGCAGCTTCTTGGTCACCAACAATAAGCATATAAGGAATACGCTTTAGTTCCGTATCCCGAATTTTACGACCGATCGACTCATTTCGATCATCAATAAATCCGCGAATATCATGGATCGCAAGCTTATCGGCAATTGTTTTACAATAATCAACTACCTTCTCATTAATAGGTAATAAGGCATATTGTTCAGGAAGTAACCACAATGGGAATTTTCCTGCCGTGTTTTCAATCAAAATACTGATAAAGCGTTCGAGCGATCCAAATGGAGCACGATGAATCATAACGGGTCGATGTGGCTGGTTATCTGATCCGATATACTCAAGCTCAAAGCGATCAGGCAGATTATAATCTACCTGAATAGTACCTAACTGCCACGAACGTCCAATCGCATCCCGCACCATAAAATCAAGCTTGGGCCCATAGAATGCTGCTTCTCCAAGTTCCTGAACAGTTTCCAGTCCTACTTCGTCAGTAGCCTCAATAATGGCGCGCTCAGCGGCTTCCCAGTTTTCATCCGACCCGATATATTTTTCTGGCTTTCCTGGATCACGTAATGAGATTTGAGCAGTGAAATTTTTAAAGCCCATTCTGGACAAAACAGTCTTAGTCAGATCCAGTACATTCAAGAATTCCTCCTTAAGTTGATCCGGCGTACAAAATATATGTGCATCATCCTGAGTGAATCCCCGCACCCTTGATAAGCCATGCAACTCGCCACTTTGTTCGTAGCGGTAAACCGTCCCAAACTCAGCTATACGCAAAGGCAAGTCCCGGTAAGAATGAGGCTTGTTAGCATAGATTTCGCAATGATGGGGACAGTTCATTGGCTTAAGCAGAAACTCTTCACCCTCACGAGGCGTTTCTATAGGCTGAAAACTATCCTCCCCGTACTTGGCATAATGACCAGACGTAATATACAGTTCCTTTTTACCAATATGGGGTGTAGTTACCATCTTATACCCACGCTTTTCCTGTTCCTCACGCATAAAGTTCATTAGGCGTTCTCGTAGTGCATTCCCTTTTGGTAGCCAAATAGGTAAGCCAGCACCTACCCGCTCTGAAAACATAAATAGCTCCAGCTCTTGTCCAATTTTACGATGGTCTCGTTTCTTGGCCTCTTCCATCATCTCAAGGTGCGCCTTTAATTCCTTTTGCTTAGGAAAGGTAATCCCGTAAATACGTGTAAGCATTTTACGCTTTTCATCTCCTCTCCAGTAAGCACCAGCTACACTCAATAACTTTACCGCTTTGATCTTACCTGTATCCGGAATATGTGGCCCTCGGCACAGGTCTACAAACGCACCCTGCTGATAAAAGGTAATAGTGCCATCCTCTAACTCATTAATGAGCTCGATCTTATATGTATCTCCTTTTTCCGTAAAATATGCCAGTGCCTCTTCTTTGGATACTTCTCTACGATCGTAAGTATTTTTCTCTTTCGCTAACTCCAGCATCTTCTTCTCAATCGCAGGAAGATCATCAAACGAAAGTGTCTTATCGCCTAAATCAACATCGTAATAGAAACCACTTTCGATAGCTGGACCAATCCCGAATTGTACGCCTGGATATAATGCCTCCAGAGCCTCCGCCAGTAAGTGCGCAGAGGAGTGCCAAAAAGTAGATTTACCATCCTTATCTATCCAGGTGAGTAAGGCAATAGTAGCATTGCCCTCTATAGGACGAGTTGCATCCCATACTTCACCATTAATACGCGCAGATAATACATTGCGAGCCAAGCCTGAAGAAATTGACTCTGCAACTTCCATAGCAGTTGTCCCATTAGGATACTCCCGGACATTTCCGTCGGGAAAGGTAATTTGAATCATGATGATTAATAATTAATGATATTATGGCTCCCTACGTCGAAGCACAATAAAGCTTTCCCGAAAATACCTTCTTTCGGGAGACCGCAAAACTACAGGTTTTTAACGCAGTCGCTAATTTTTATCTACTTTGTTTTTAAAACAGAGCCAGATTTTATGTCTTACCCCATATGGTTTCGTTGGTTATGTCTTATTTTCCTATTAGCAGACCTTTCTTATACAGGTTGGCAGCACTATCACGCATCTTTAGATGGTGATTTAGCAGGTATAATTGTACCTTCAGATCACTACACAACAGTACTAAATCACCCTTTAGGAGGGCACGCATTTCTACAAGACACATCCTATGCTGGAGTAAACCGTTATGTGGTTCACCAAGCAATGTACACGTATTTCCGACTGGCACCACAGGTGTTGAGGCAATTCATACATCCCGTTAATTCCATCTATGCGGCGTCTGCATTAGCCAAATGTGTATTCCACCTGTCAATTATATGGCTGTTAGCAATTTTTATCCGGTGCGTAAGTGGGCTACAACAGTCCGACCATTGGGTTTTCATGATTTTATTAGCACCTCTACTACAAACGTCAGGTGCGTTCTCCAATACGATGGGATTGGTTGATATGACGCCTACCTATGCTTTCTTCTATGCCTTCCCGATGGTCCTTCTTCTTATCTGGCTGCAACTCATTTTTCGAATGTACCTTGTAAAAGGTACTCAATTAGAGCACATTTTCGCTTACATCCTGGCTATTTTACTACCTTTTTCAGGTCCTTTAATACCCGGGATCGCAGCTGTTATTGCCTTGATATATGTTATTGGAATTATGAAAAAAAGGTTCGTTTATTCTGCCTGGATGGGGCCCTTTTTTCTTTTTCTAGTGCTTTGCGGCTACTCCCTTTGGCTAGGTAATTACAATATCGAAGGACAATCTGAAATCTCTATCCTAGAACGTTACCAAATCCTCCCTTTGGGTTTATTAAATATCTTAACCAACAAATTGGGCATTTTCCTCATCCTCTTTACTACCGTAATACAAACGATTACCCTCCACCACTTATCACCCACTCAGAACATTCCCTTTAAATGGATAGGAAAAGGGATCTTGATGTTTGCATTTCTGTACATCCTATTACTACCACTGGGTGGCTACCGTGATTATCGTCCGATGGTAGTCAGAAGGGACACTTTAATGCCTATTTTTATCTGCTTGTTTGCCTGGTGGGGATACACCTCTATTTCAATCTTACTTTACCTCAAGGGCTTTCGAAAAAAAATATTTGTTTCGTTTATTATCGCATTACTCTCATTTTATACCATAGCTGACTTTTCGCATGAAAAGAAAAACCAAGAACAAAAAGCCGCGTTATTCACCATCTACAGATCTAATGACCCCATCGTCGAAGTGAATAATCAAAGTAAGATCCTTTCCTGGGACTTTATTCATGACCCATATTACGCAGAAGTACCTTCCAAAGCACTTTTCTTATGGAAAATAACGAAGAAAGACCAGCGAATTATTCAAGTACAAGCCAAATCACCATCGGAAAGTAATCACCCAAAAACCAATAAATAAAGCCATCACCTTTTTGCCTAGGCAAAAGGTGATGGCCGAAATTAATGGCTACAAAAAGTACCCAAACACCTTTACTTCAAAAGCTATTGCTTACGCAATAAACTGGCATCCTTATACATTCCTACTTTTACTTCATTCAATGAAAAAGGCATCCCAGTCATTTCCCAGCGACCAAGCGCAATCGGAATATTACCAATCGCATTAAGTTCATCGAAGAAGGACATGACCTCAAAGTCATTTTCATTTTTCAGGGCATAGTCCGCTAGCGTTTGCTCTACCAGATATTTACCCGTGATATAACTCGTACCGTATCCCGGTTGCCTTAAGTATAGATGCTGCTCAAAGATGAGTAGCTCCTTTTCCGTTTTCATCCAACCCCTTGGGGTATATTCGGAATGAATACCACCTGCTTCTTCCATAGTCATTGTGTTTGCATGAGCATACAACGACCCTAATCCTCTTGCCGCACGCTGAGCAATCATGATGTACACAATTTCTCGGACACGTGGATTATCATCATATAGGCCAGCTTGCATGAAAAACTCTTCCACTCCTGTAGCCATACCTTCATTACGAGAATCGAATATGTTATACAGCAAAGGCGTTTGTCGAATTGGACTTGGATTTGGTTCGATATCCATTCTAGCTAATTCAAACCAATGGTAAAAATGAGAATATAACGGACGAGGATCATTATGTGCAGTTATCCAAAAAAAGTTGCGGGTTTCTTCTGGTACAAAAGCGCCCAGATGTGCTCTCAATGCTGGTTCGAAATAGTCTTTTACTGTAACGATATCCTGCTCTTCTAAAAAATTAAGTAAGCTTTGGGCGGAAACTTCTGCCAAAGCATCATAAGCTTCGGGTGAAGCTACAGCCTCAAGTTGCGGAATATCACGATTGTTATGCTCTTCCATTTTTAAAGCTGTCCAGGCACGTGCAAGTTCACACTTCAATATCATCACTTCATCTTCCCAAGTAAGCGGAACCAAATGTACGTTTTGGAGATACCAAGTATAATTCTCTTTCCCTATACCGGAAGGTCCATCTTTACTTTCCGACTCTTCCTCTAACCAATCTACCAAATCATCCGACGACTTTATAGCTTCATCAATAACAGCCATAATCTCACCTTCCCCTTGTAGGCCTGGCCATTTTTTAATAGCATTCAAATTGGCACTCTGGGTGCGAATATCTCGAATTCCCGCCACCCACAAATCTCGGGCATTCCCGGTTAAATTGGTTTTAGCCTGTTCATTTAAAGGCGGAATAACCCGTAGGTCAGATAGTAAACTTGCCCTTGATTCTGCACTCAAAGGAAAGTCATACGTCCAAATCTCCGTAGTACCATGATGCGTTGGCCCCTCGTGCGCGGGCACATCACTACGTGCCATCCACAATGACTTATAATAAGCAGGGTCTCTCTCCCATGGCTTTAGTACTCGGAGATTGAAATCGTAACCATTCATCTCTGCCCAAACAATCATCCAATCCACACGCTCCGGAACCGACCACCCTGAAGTATCCATAGCCATCAATCGGGCCCTTAGTAGCTCAAACTCTGGCTGACGTGCCAAAAAAGTTTCTGCTCGGTAATCAGGAGCACCCTCGAAGCGAGGAGGATCTTCAAAATCACGCCATTCTTCAAATAGCAAAGTCAAATCCTCATACGAAGTAGTAACCGGAATATCAGAAGACTCTGTACGCTGTTGGTCACATCCAAATAAGAAAAAACAAAAAATAAAAGACAGAAAAAGATTGGTCCGCATGGTGTATTCGTGTTTGTTCATAGTCTGAAAATAAAGAAAAGAGTTGACCTACGGCAATAGAATGTAAATCGAGTTATATGTTCTACCCTCCAAACCACCATAGCTGATACTCTACCTATCAAGATCATTCATACGCCAAAAGATACACACAATATGTTTTTCGACAATCCAATTGTAACAAGAAGAGTATGTATAAATACTTTCGTAAAACATAGTGTATATCTAATATTGAAAATGATCTTCCCAATAAAAGAATTCAAATCTTAAACATTAAGAAATGTAAGTATCCTTGCTTTTACGAACAAAAGGGCATCCGTGGATGACATTCCACTTGAACAAATGCAATTGATGTGCAATTTTCTACAGCCACTCTAAATCGAGCCTCACAATAATAGACCTTTAATTCTCTATACTCGAGAGACGCCCCGCAGGCCGGTTCTCAGTTCCATCCATTTGATATAAACGATCCCCTAGCTTTTGACGCATCTCATCAGCCAATGATTGAATAGAGTCTACAACAAGTGGAAATTGATCCGCAACGTTCTGAATTTCCCATACATCTGCTGACAAATCATACAACTCAATTCCGGTAACAGTATCTTGTTCATAAGCCACTGGCCATCCATCTCTTCCGCCAACACGGCCATTAAGGGTGCGATAAGTATGTGGGAAATAAAGTTTCCAGTTTTTATGTCGAACCCCATGAAGCTCGTTTACGCGGTAGTAGAAAAAATAAGTTTCTTGAGGGGCAGTATCCTGCTTTCCCAACCAGACCGACCAAAAACTCTTCCCATCAATTGTTTTTTCAGGAAGGGATGCCCCTGTAAGTTCCGCAATGGTGGGTAAAATATCAATGGCCATCATGGGTATTTCCTGCGTTTTTCCAGAAGGAATTATTCCCGGCAAAGAAACGATACAGGGCTCGCGTTGGCCACCCTCCCAAGCTGTACCTTTACCCTCCCGCAGAGGTCCTGCACTACCAGCATGATTACCGTAACTTAACCAAGGTCCATTATCCGATGTGAAAATGATCAGGGTATTTTTTCGCAATCCTTCCTCCTCCAGTACGCTTATGATCTCACCAACGGACCAGTCAATTTCCATAATCACATCGCCATATAAGCCCTGACCTGACTTCCCCTTAAACGCTTCACTAACAAACAAAGGTACATGGGGCTGAGGGTGTGCCAAATAAACAAAAAAAGGAGAATCTGAATGCTCCCTAATAAAGGAGACACTTCGTTCGGTTAGTTCTCTAGTCAGGTTTGATTGATCGGTTAGTGTATCTATAATCTGATCCGCTTCATATAATGGTAAAGGCCCAAAATTAAATACGGTTCCTTGCTTAGGATGAAATGGCCACATATCATTTGAAAACGGAATCCCAAAATAGGTATCGAATCCTTGATTCAAGGGCATGAATTGTGGGTGATCGCCAAGATGCCATTTGCCAAAAGCCGCGGTAGCATACCCTTCATTCCGGAGCATGTCAGCTAAGGTAGTTTCTGCAGTATCTAGCCCCGATCTCGCATTAGGCATATACGCACCATGAATGCCAACTCGATTCGGATAGCAGCCGGTAAGGAGTCCTGCACGAGATGCCGAACAAACAGCCTGCGCAGCATAAAACTGAGTTAGCCTAAGACCATCAGCTGCCAACTGATCCAAATGAGGAGTAGGGATATCAGATCCAAAAGTACCAAGATCGGCATACCCTTGATCATCCGTGAAAATAATTATAACGTTAGGAACCTTCGGCGAATTAGACTGACACCCCCAACAAAAGATGCTCAAGAGAAGCCAAAAAAAAATGCGTACCATGATCTTTAATTTTATCCTAAGCACATAATACATTCTTAATGTGTCCTGATCAAAAATAATTCAACCAAATCGATCATCCCCAAAAGGAGAGTTGTCCTGTCCTTAAAATGGAGCCACCAACTTTTGTTACATCTATTTCACTATCCAATATTTGGATCTTAATGAATCATCTATCCTTTCGGCGAGGCAGTATATTCAGATAATATCTATTTACAGCATCAGAGTTAGCCTCTATAATATCAAGATAATTGTCTCCATTTATATCCACGAACTCTATATCATATGTATTAGATGACTGTTCTCCCAGAGGGTTTATTATAAAACCTTTACGACCACCCAAGTTTTTGTAAACCACATTGGCTCCCCGCGAATTACCTACAGCAATATCTAGTTTACCGTCCTTATTATAATCACCGGAAGTAATAGAATATGTATAATCCGATACGGTATCAAGCATGATGGATTCCTGAAAAGAAAATGCTGCATTCCCAAAATAAATCTGGTTGGGCTCACCAATATTAGCTGTAGCCAAATCATAAAACCCGTCCCCATCAAAATCACCAACGGCAACCGCTCGGGTTTCATCTGTACCTGTACCAAAAGGGAATCCCTCTGAGAAATCCATCTGATGATTGAGATAGAGCATATTTTGCTGGCCATCCCGATTGGCTACGATTAGATCCCGATCTCCATCTTTATCAAAATCGAAAAGCTCTACATCGATGGTAGCATCATCCGTTGTTCCGAAATAGATTGTTTTTTCAAATCTGCCTAGACCATTATTCAAGCATATTTCATTTTGGCTTCCTCGGTTTGTAATCAGTATATCAACATCGCCATCGTTATCTATATCTCCTAAAGTTACGTTACGTGTTGGAGCGTACAGCATACCAAATGTTCCAGATTCCACAAATTGACCATCCCCCTGATTAAAAAACAGTCGATTTGGCGCATTATCATTCCCGACCGCAATATCCAGATCACCATCACCATCCAAATCAGCAACCTCAGCAGCATAGGTAGTAGATTTGAAAAAGCCTAAAGCGTAAGATACCGTAAATACACCGCGTCCATTATTCAGAAAAATCTCATTTTGATCGGGCCAATGCCTTCCGTTTGCAATAACCACATCCTGATCACCATCACCATCCAAATCACCTGTACTAATGGATGCGGTTCGCTTTTGGTCAGTGCCAAAAGTAAATCGATTACGCATACTGTAAAAGTCGGACTGCTGTGCAAAGAGACCCATAGATAGGATGCATCCAAACAGGACAAAAGCCCACTGCAAAACTAAATTAGATGTGACAAATGAATACTGCATAGTACGATACCTGAAGCTTACATGATAACTTGAACCAAGTTGCAAAAAAACAACCCACCCAAAATAGTTTTATTAGAAAACTACAAAAACAGACTTAAACCTAACATCTGGGAAAGAAATGCTTCACACGTATCACAGCGCACAGTGGCAGGGCAACCATCTATCGTACCCCTAAGATTGCCTTCATAAACTTGGGTATACCATTGCGTACAATACCCTCCAAAAGTATGGCATAGTTGAGTAACTCCTAAAGGCGATTACCCAAAGAGAAGTATAGGCTTTATCCATACAGGTCTCATTTTGTAATCATACTATTTTCACTCCCATAGTTACTGTACTACCATCACCTTACTAATCCATTTTCCATCACGATCCCAAGCCTTGACCCAATAGGTACCATCTGGAATACCCGACAGGGAAATGACCTCTGTATCTGATGTAATGACTTGTGTTTTGATGCGTTGGCCTTGGATGTTTATGACTTCGAGCCACGCCCAGTTTCTATTCACAGATTTAAACTGAAAAATACCTTTTGCGGGGTTGGGGAATAATACAGCAGCCGACGGGTCATCTAAGTCTTGAGACGAGGTAATATTATCTTCAACAACGACAACTGTAATATCTCCATTAATTAAATCAAATGGAAGGTTATTACCCAAGCTATCGACGGCTTTGATTTTAGAAATTTTAAGGTTGATGTCATTGATATCACGACCACCAATAATATCGCCTTCAATAACCAAAGAGAAGGTGGCAACTGCTCCAAAACCTGAAGTACCCTGTTGCGTATTTCGGCTAATCGCATAGTCTGCACGCCCAGAGAGATGTGTGCCATCCAAATTTGTAGACAAATCAAATATCTCCTCGGTTTGCCCTAAAAATGAACCACCAATCTTTGAGAATCTAGCCGTACCCGATCTTACCTGACTTGTATCATAGGTAAAAGAAAAAGCTAGTCCGTAAAGTTCGTTCATCGGCTTTACCGACGACCCCACTTGCACTGAACCAGTAATCACAATACTATCAGGCCGGTTATTTTGCTCAATTACAATAACATCTTCATCGAGTACCAACTCAATAGGAGGTGCACCAGGATAATCGTCTGGTACGAAAGATTGATCAGGAGTGTAGTTTTTGATGATTGCTTCGACATCTGAAGCATCAATGACGCCGTTCCCATCACAATCCATATGCTTGTAGTTAACCACCCCTACCCACTGTTCCCAATTTTCAGCATGACTTGGTGTCCAGGCTAAAGGATCATCTGGTACAGGACTATATGTTCTACCTGGCCCTTGGGTACCATAACCCACTCCGATATGCAAAAGGTCATAATTGTTAGCTATGCGATCTCCATTCGCATCGCCTGGCCAAACACAATCTGTTACACTACATATATCCCCTTCGCTTCCGGGATAAATGTCCATACATATCTCATCATTACAATTATCTGGGCTTATTATCCTAAGGCAAACTCGCGTCTCACCACTCGGAACAGAAACCACTATTGCCTGCATACTCTCCGAGACAACTACCCCATCGGTAATGGTCCAAATTGCAGAGTCGTATTGCGTAGAATGATTGTAAATATGAATAGTCGTACTATCCAAATAGGAGTATAAAAAATCTGCAATACACGTTTGGGCTTTTATATGACCAAGTTCAAAAAAAAGAACTACGCACATAAAAGCTTTTAGAAAACCCGGTCTATTGAGCACGCCTATCATGTTTTTCAATTTATCACTTGTACAATTTGCCAGACTTTTCCCTAGAAATAAAGTACAAATATTACAATTTGTTCAAACACAAAAATCTAAAAATGAAAACAATTATCTATAAAGCAATAAATTATACAGATCAATAGGTATTTTTGTTCTATGAATAACAGCAAGCTTATTGAACTCCTACAGTCCTTTTCAAAGCCTCAAATACAAGGATTTGAAAAATACATGGTGTATGAATCAACCTCAGGCAAGTCATCTAGGTCTGCCGTTGCTTTGTATCGTTTGCTACAAAAACAAAAGTTCCATTTACCTAACTCCTGGGATAAAGAAAGAGTTTGGAGCAAATTGTTCCCCAATCAGGCATTCTCCGACCTAACCCTTCGCAAATTAATGCACGAGATAAACCATAATGCCCTAACTTTTTTAGGAATGGAACAGATCAAAAAGCACCCTCAGTTATTCAGACAGATGATGCTGGAAGCTACCCAAGAGAAGAGCCTTTCAAAGCATACCAATACCCTTAAAAAGCAGTCTCAAAAATACTTTTCTACCGAGGCAGACAGAGATGCAAAATTCCATTACAATCTGTATTTGTACAATCGCCTCCATTACCTTGAGGCAGAAAAAGCAAGAAAAAGAGATCAACTAACTGACCTGCTAAAACAAATGGATTATCAGCTAGAATGTCATTATCTAACCAACAAACTGCGACATTATTGCGACAGCATAAGTAATCGAGTATTCTTTGCACTTGATGGAGAGGAGCTTACACTACCATCCGGCTTTTTAGACACCATTCTCGAGGGGCCATACGTCCAGGAGATATCCGTGAAGGTATATGCCCTTATCGCAAAGATGCTGGAAGAACCAGAACAGGAACAATGGTTTCGGCGAGTTAAAAATTTACTCCATTCGCTTTCCGATAAATTTTCATCTAATGAACAAGATGCCCTTTATATATTTCTGAAAAACTACTGCATAGGATACCAAATTAATCAGGGAAACAGTTCCTACTTTCATGAATTATTCGATATCTCCAAAACCCTACTTGACAAGGGAGTCACCCAGAGAAACGGTGATATTACACCTCAGGCCTACAAGAACATCATCACCGTTGGGCTCTATGTAAATGAATTTGACTGGACCGAAAGCTTCATTCGAGATTTCACCGACTTACTGCCCGAATCAGATCGTCAAAATGCGCTTAATTATAATTTAGCTAAGGTTTTCTTTGCTCAAAAAAAATATCCTCAGGTAATCGAGCAACTACGGGAAGTAGCATATGCTAACCATACCTATGCCCTTGGAAGTAAACTAATGCTCATCAAAACGTATTTCGAACTAAACGAAGACAGGGCACTCGATTCTTTAATTGATAGCTTCAGAATTTACTTACGGCGGAACAGAACCATATCAAAAGAAGTACGTCAGCAATACTCTTCCATTCTGAGATTTATTAAAAAACTACTTTACCTACCACCTGGCTCTAATAAAGCAAGAACTGCTTTACGAAAAGAAATTGAAGCCAGCGAACCAGTTGCAGATAAAGACTGGATTCTTGAAAAGGTTACTTAAGAAATCTACATATCAATATAGTTTAGTACAGACTCCGCTTCTTGAATCGCTGGTAACTTTCCTACATCAACCCAAATATCCTTATCGTGATTTATCCCAACTATTCTTTCTGTTTTGGCAGCAGCCAAATACAGATCAATAGTCGAAAAAATCTCCTTTTCAGGGAAAAAATCAAACAAAGCAGGATCAATCACCTGGATCCCACTAAAGGCAAGTAACGTTTCCTCTTCCGGAAGAATGACTCTACTCATCTTTCGCTCACCCGTTACTGTATGTGTCCAACCAGCCAGTTGCTGATCCCGACCAAAGATCAGCATTCTCGAGCTCGTTCTTTTCCTAACAGCGAGTGTAGCTATCGCATTCGAAGTCCGGTGCTTTTGCATTAACTCTGCAAAATTCATATTAGTCAAAACATCAGCATTAACCACTAAAAAAGGACTACCGCTAAACCACCTTGACGCTTTCTTTAAGCCTCCTCCCGTATGTAAGAGCATACCGGTTTCATCGGATATGTGAATAGCCATTCCCAGATCGAGTTGGCGAGATAAGTAAAATCTGACCTGGTCGGCAAAGTGATGAACATTAACAACAACCTCTTTGCATCCATACTTCCTAAGCCTTCGTAACGCTATTCCTAATAAAGGAATCCCTCCAATCTCAACTAAAGCTTTAGGTTTATTAGCTGTTAACGGACGTAAACGAGTCCCTAAACCAGCGGCGAAAATCATAGCTTTCATCGTTTTGGGTTCATTTTAGTAAAGAACAGAATAACGGCCCAATTCTGTTACATTTGTTAGGCAAGTAATGCCTGTTCACAGTAATCTTGGAAACAAATGAATCAGGAAAATTGCTTGGTGTAAATTCTTCTATTAATTGTTTACTCATAGCAACTTCAACACTCGAAAATATTAATTCAAACAAAGGGGTTGCACCCTAATTTTAATATGTGCTTATTGATATTATTCATTTCAGCCAATCCGCTCTTATATATTTACAATACTTAAGTCTAAAGTAAGAATTCATAATGGTACAAAATCTTCTATTAAAAATATTACTATCCCCTTTCTCCTTGCTGTACGGTATAGGCGTAGGATTTCGAAATCTGATGTATAGAGCAGGTGCGCTGAAAGGCATTGAGTTTAATTTACCTGTCATATCTGTTGGCAACCTTTCTGTGGGTGGTGCTGGGAAAACCCCTCATATTGAATATCTGGTTCGTTTACTTTCTGAATATTTAGAAGTAGCTACATTAAGCCGTGGTTATAAGAGGAAAACTAAGGGTTTCTTATTAGCACAACCCCAAATGACAGCCGAGCATGTAGGTGATGAGCCACTGCAGTTTAAGCGAAAATTCCCACAGCTAACAGTTGCCGTATGCGAAAGTAGAGCTTTTGGAATTCCTGAGATCATTAGCCGATACCCCGAAACACAAGTGGTTTTACTTGATGATGCTTTTCAGCATCGCTCAGTCAAACCAGGACTAAATATCATGTTGACAGAGTTTTATCATCCCTTTACAGATGATTATTTACTTCCTTCCGGACGACTTCGGGAATGGAGAGCAGCCTATGCACGAGCTGACATGATTATTGTTTCTAAATGTCCCCGCAGTCTTTCACCTCTTGACCAGGACAATATGATGAATAAGATCAACCCTTTACCTCATCAAAGCATATATTTCTCGTACTACGATTACGATTCACCATATGCAATCTTTCAACCTTCGTACAAACAGCCTTTATCAAAGGATCTTGATGTTTTACTCATTTGTGCTATTGCCCGCACGGAATATCTGACCGAATACTTAGAAGAAAAATGTGGTACAGTGCAAGTTATGGCTTTTGAAGATCACCACTTTTTTACTAAATATGATGTCGGGCAGTTAAAAGCCAATTTTGATCGGCTAGAAAGCAAGAATAAAATTATTTTGACAACTGAAAAGGATGCTATGCGATTGGAACTACACCGAGCGTATATGCGTGAGAATAGCATGCCTTTGTTTGCACTACCCGTTCAAGTTGCTTTTCATTTTGGAGATGCCGAACGTTTTAACGATTATGTAAAATCATATTTACTGGACTTTAAAGCCTGACCCAATTTGAGTTACTTCAAGGTTGCACTGTACGCTTACCTGAAATTCTTAGTACGTTTTAGCTTTGCCCTTTTCTATCGACCTACAGTTGTGATTGGGAAAGAACGGTTACGCCTATCCCAGCCTACCATAATAGCTACCAATCACCCTAATACCCTAATTGATGCATTAAACGCCGCCGGCAGAACCAATCGCGTAGTCTATTTTTTGGTCAATGCTGGCTTATACCATTCAAAGTTAGGAAGAACACTATTCAATTTTTTATACTGTATCCCTATAAAACGTAAAGAGGACCCCTCCGCTGCAGGTGTGAACAATAACGATTCTTTTGATAAATGCTACGAGCACCTTATCAATGGTGGCCACATTTTTATTGCGCCGGAAGGAGGGAGTATAGCCGGAAGAAGGATAAGACCATTAAAACCTGGAACAGCTCGTATTGCGCTGGAAGCACAAAAAAGGGCACCTCAAGGCCCTACCATACGAATTCTTCCTGTAGGATTTACATACAGCAACCCATCAGCTTTAGGTTCAACCTTGGTGGTTCGGGTAGGAGAACCTATCGAGGTAAGTGATTTCCTCCATGCATATGAGCTTGACCCCCGAACATCTGTTAAAAAGATAACCGATATAATGGCTTCTCAATTAAAGGAACTCATTCTACACACCCAATCGCCAGAAGAAGATAAAGTTCTTTCGGTATGTGAACAATTAGTACAAGCAACAACACCCCTTTCACCCAAAGAACAACATTTCCGTGCACAATCTTGGCTAAAACGCTGGAAATCATGGAAACAAACTAATAGCGTGAGTTATCGTGAATTTCTGGATACAGGTTTGCAACTAGCTGAAAACTTATCCAAACTCAAAATCACCCCTCAGGCACTTGCGGACAATAGCACAAGTTCTCTGGCTGCTATTTTGCGCCTTTTACTAGGATTGCCTCTTTTCCTATTTGGATATATTAATCATTTTCTACCTGCTATCATTCCTTGGCACCTAGCTCAGAAACAAACATACAGTGAATACAAAGCAACCGTACAAATTCTGGTAGGCCTAATCACGTTTACTTTCTTTTATACACTCCAAACGGTCTTAGTTTGGTTTATATGCGGGGATGGCTATGCGCTCATTTATTTACTTTTACTATTACCTTCTGGATTGTTTACATCTTATTATCAACGATTTTGGACAAAAATAAAATCACAAGCCAGGTTGAAAAGTATATCTACCATTCTAAAATCACAATTACTTGAACAAAGGGATTTCTTAATTAGAACTCTCCCAAAAACAGGGTCAAATGCCCCTGATTGAAATCATACTAGTAGCCGCATTATTAATGTCCACCCTGATACAGCTATACTTTTGGGGCATTTTGTTCAATTATCTGGCAAGCTATAAGCATCCTGTTAAGTCTTCAGAACATCCTGACAAATGTGAAATTGGCGTCAGCGTAATCATCTGCGCTAGAAATGAAGCAAAAAATCTCAAAAAATATTTACCCCGATTACTCAATCAATCATACCATAACCTAGAGATAATTGTAATAAATGATGCATCTACAGATAATTCTTTGGAGATTCTCTTGGAATTTCAAAAGAAAAGTCACATTTTGCGAGTGTTACAAATAAACAGTAAATATACTGTTGGAAAAAAAGCAGCTTTATCCTATGGGATTTCTGCTGCACACAAAGAGGCAATACTACTTACCGACGCTGACTGTACTCCTATCGGAAAACATTGGGTTTCTGAAATGATATCAGGTTTAAAACCTGGCAAAGAAATCGTTTTAGGATTCAGTCCCTATCTTACAACTAGCAGCCTTCTAAACCGTTTCATTCGCTTTGAGACCAATTATATTGCAACGCAATATTATTCATTCGCTCTAGCAGGTATCCCTTACATGGGAGTCGGGCGCAATTTACTCTATCGACGCCAATTATTTTTTGATAATGGCGGCTTTAAAGATCATATGCACCTTGCTTCTGGAGATGATGACTTGCTTATAAATAAGGCTGCGCGATTTTCAAATACCTCAGTAGTACTTACCCCGCAAGCCTTTATGTATTCTGTTCCAAAGAGTTATTGGAGAGACTTCTACTACCAAAAACGGCGGCATCTGACTGCAGGACAACACTATCAAACTAAACACAAGGTTCTCTTGGGTTTGCTATCCGCATCCCATGCAGGTCATTACCTGAGTGTTATTTCTTTGATGATTATGTTCCCTGCACAAAGGCCGTTAGCCTTGTTCGCTACAACGGTGCGAATTTTGGTAGTATGCTGGCAGTATCGCCGCATCCTTAGCTTACTCCGGGACACCTCTCTTTTACCTTGGGTTCCTTTGCTAGATGTTGCTTATCTCCTCTACTACCTTGTCTTCGCACCGGTATTATTTAACACCGGAAAATCAAGACAAGAAAAATGGAAGCAGTAGCCATTAACAAAACCGGAAACAAAGCAGCGGTAAGCGATGATTACCGCATTATCCAGCAAGCAGTCGCTGGTGACCAATTGGCCTTCGCACAATTAATGGATCGCTATCGTGATTCAATTTACCGAACCATCAAAAAAATGGTTTCAAACAAAGAAGACGCAGACGATCTCACTTTAGAAGCGTTCGGAAAAGCGTTTCGGAATCTGGAAAGCTATCGTCCTAAGTATGCATTTAGTACTTGGCTATTCCGTATCGCTATCAACAACTGCATCGATCACATCCGTAAAAAGCGCCTACAGACGCTATCAATTGATGAACCCATTGAAGCAGAAAGTGATCAGGATTTCTCGCGTAATTTACGTTCAGGAAGTCTAAATCCAGAAGAGGTAGTTATCAGAGAACAACGCCTCGAATTGATCAGATCGATGCTTGATCGTCTTAACGATAAATATCGTTTAATGATCGAACTGCGCTATTTCGAAGAGTATTCCTACGATGAAATTTCAACTGAACTAAAAATGCCCATTGGCACAGTAAAAGCGCAATTGCATCGTGCTCGTGAGGCTCTTTATGAGTTGTTAAGTACACCAGGTGCCAGTGCCTATCTTGAATCAACTAAACGCTGGAAATAATAATAAGCCAGCATTATAATCCTATGAGCAGTACCCTTAATTACTGCTTTCAGATCAATTTTCAAAAGAGGCTGAGTTCATGAACTCAGCCTCTTTTTTACATGTAAACAGACACCCCATCTTTAGAAACATGCAACACTCTTATATCATTCGTGCGTACATCAATGTCTATACTACTATTTTCCAAACGTAAAACGCCGCGAGGGCAAACTGCCGAACATACCCCACAGCCTACACAAGAAGAACGGACAATATCCTGGCCTCGCTGAGCATAATGCCTTACATCAATTCCCATTTCACAATACGTAGAACAATTACCACATGAAATACACTGCCCCCCGTTCGTGGTAATACGGAATCTAGACTTAAATCGCTGAACAAGTCCTAGATAAGCAGCTAATGGACATCCAAAACGGCACCAAACCCTATTGCCCATCAAAGGGTAAAATCCTGTTCCAACTACACCCGCAAATGCTGAGCCAATCAGAAACCCATACCACTGCCGAGTTGAACCGGAATCCATAAATAAAAACTGCCCGTCTCCAACTACCAAATGGTATGCAGATATCGCTATTAGCCCCCCAGTAACAATCCATCCTACTCGTATACCAACAACTGAAATATCCACCTTGCCCCTCTTCCAACGTAAATATGCAAAGCTCATAGAGCCCAACAATAACAGAATCATTAGCCCTAAAAAAACACGCTTAGTAAACACTGCTCCGCTGTAAGGAAGAAAGGAGTACAACACCCCAATCGTCATAACTACAGCAAACACCAAAACAGCATGAATAATCCACCGCTCGTACTCCCAAGCCACTAAACTCTTATCGGAAAGTTGCCGGTAGGGATCCCCAAAGGTTTCAGCCAACCCTCCACAACCACATACCCATGAACAGTACCACCTTTTCCCGTAGAAATAAGTTATTAAAGGAACAACAACTAACACCAAAATAATACCCCAGAATAACATAAACACCCCAAGGCCACCACTCGACATAAGTGTATTTATATTGTAATCAAAAAAGAAGGTATAATTCAATGGCCAAATATTCTTAAAATCAAAATATGGATAATTTAGTCGAACCAATATTTCCGGTAACAAAAAAGCAAAAGCCGTCTGAAAGAACACAACCGAGCCCGTACGAATAAGCTGGTACCTATTATGTAAGTACTTCGTTGCCATTCTAACACCCATTACCAACATGATTACAGTATAAAGTGTCCCATAAACAAACCATTGGCTCGCTGCATTCCCACTAAGCGATAAACTCAATGGGTCAGACATAATCATCCACGACGTAATATGCTCAGGTGACCAATACAGAAGAATATAGAACCCTATCAAGTATAACCCTGTTCCAACACCCAGCCAGCCAGTGATATCTGGGGACGCCGATCTCGCTCCTTCCCTGTTTCTTCTATTCACAAAAAATACAAGCACTATAATAAGTATCCCCAACAAAGCAGTCATAACAGACCATAAGTAATCTCTACCCATATAGTAAACTCCAAAAACGAGTATACCAAAAACCATCAAACCCAATAAAAAACCACGAACACCAACCCGCAATCCTCTCGTCATCGACCCATGGTAGATGTGGTCGTGCTTGATACCAGGAATAACACCAAATGCTGGCAATATATATACCAGGCCACCCAAAACACCTAGTCCTATTGTTAGTAACCAGAACATGATTGGCGCATCCGTGACAGGCCCGATACTTGATGCTTTGGTTGTTTGTAATACAGAGTCTTTTACTGTCCAATCAACTATTTTATAGGCCAACTCATCTGTAACACCAACG